>JAWLEL010000074.1:0-8919 GCA_041686165.1 Lentibacter sp. | reverse complement strand
GTAAAGACCCGTGAAAATAAGCATCTTGCGGGGCAAGTCGAAGAACAGCACAGGCGCCAGCGCGACAAACAGCATCACGAATGCAAGCAGTGGCCGCCAGTAAAACTCATCGGGGTATTTGAACCCGAAGAGAAGCTGGTGCCAACGGTCGGTCAAAACCGAGAAACACGCGCCGACCTCACCCTGAAGCAGCTCACGGCACTCGGCCAGGCTGCTGGTCGACCACATACCGCCCAGAAACCAGGGCAGAGAGCCTGCCAGGATCTTGTAGATGATGTAGATCGCCACCAACGTCATCAGAGCGTTGAGCCATGTCGGGAAGAGATTGTCCTTCATCCATTTGACTGGCCCGGCCGCGCTGGCGGGGGCGGGTTGCTCCTCGATGAAGCTTTCGCGCACAAAGGCGACAGATTCTGAATGCGTGTCAGACATGGCTCAGCGCTCCTTCAGCTTCATGGTGTTGTTGTAGACGTTCATCACCGCCGAAATGAGCAGCGAGATGACCAGATAGAACAGCATCAGCAAAAGCACACATTCGATCGCACGGCCTGTCTGGTTAAGCGTGATACCACCAAGCGTCGCCGTGATGTCTGCGTAACCGACGGCAATGGCAAGCGAGGAGTTCTTGGTGATGTTGAGATAGTTGGAGATAAGCGGTGGCACGATGACGCGCAGCGCTTGCGGCAGCACCACCAGGTTCATGATGCGCCGCGGCCGCATGCCGAGAGCCGCCGCCGCTTCGGTCTGACCCTTGGAAACCGACAGGATCCCGGCGCGGACGTTCTCGGCGATGAAGGCGCCGGTATAGATGGACAGGGCAAACCAGAGCGCGATAAGCGGTGCACCGATCTGCATGCCACCGCGCATGTTGAAGCGGTTGGCAAGCGGGTCCGGCATATCCAAGCCGATCGGCTGCCCGAGAATAAAGAACACCAGGACCGTGGGCACGATCAGCAGCGCCAATGACGGCCAGCCGACAGGTAGAAGCTTGCCCGTATCGTAGAGCAACTTGGTCGCATATCTGCGGTAGGCGAAGATTCCGACAATGGATGCGATGAACACCGCGACAACGATACCCGAGCCAGCCCCCCAGATCGGCGCGGGCACATAGACCCCGCGGTTGGTAAAGGCGAACATCCCGAGCAGCATGTTCCTGTCCGGGTCCTCACCGAGGTATACGCGGGCACCAGGCAGAACAGCTGTCATGACCGTGTAGATAATCAGGATCCAGATCAGGACGGGCACGTTGCGGAAAATTTCGACGTAGAAAGACATCAACTTGGCGACGAGCCAGTTGTTCGACAGGCGCAGAATCCCGGCGATGACCCCGAAGAAAGTCGCCGTCACACAAGCCAGAAACGCGACGAGAAGGGTGTTCAGAATCCCAACCCATGCAGCGCGCATGTTGGTCGACTGGCTATTATAGTCGATCAGTGTCTGGTTGATGTCATAGCCTGCAGGTGCGCCGAGGAACTCGAAGGAGATGTTAAGCCCGGCGGTGCGCAGATTGGTTACCAGATTGTTGCCGAGATACGCAATCGCCACGATGAGAGCGAGAAGCGCGATACCCTGGAATGTGAGCGAACGATACCGCGTATCGTTGACGAGCATGGATAGCCTGAATCCATCCTGCTTCTGAGGATCGGTGATTGTCGTCATCTAAGGACGTCCCTGTTGCTGGCCGGGTCTTCGATTTGTTTTGCCGCGTCGTTGCGCGAGAAGTTTCCCGTTTCTTGTTCTTACTAGTGAAAAAGGGCGCAGGGTAACCTGCGCCCTTTCCCTTTCAGATCTTAGCGGAAGGGCGGTGCGTAAAGCAGGCCACCATCTGTCCACTGAGCGTTGAGTCCACGAGCAAGGCCGATCGGCGTGCTTTCACCGATGTTCTTCTCGAAGATTTCGCCGTAGTTGCCGTTGGCCGCGATGGCTTTCACAGCCCAGTCAGCCGACAGGCCGAGCATTTCGCCCAGATTGCCTTCCGTGCCGAGCAGGCGGTTGATTTCGGGGCTGTTGCCCGCTTCCGCTGCCATTTCGTTGACATTGGCCGATGTCACGCCGAGTTCCTCAGCTGCGACCAGCGCATTGAGTGTCCAGCGCACGACGTCGCCCCACTCGTTGTCGCCATGACGCACGAGCGGACCAAGCGGTTCCTTCGACACGATCTCCGGCAGGATCACGTGATCGCCGGGATTCTCGAACGCTGCGCGCGTGGCCGCGAGGCCCGACGAGTCAGTCGTGTATGTGTCGCAAGCACCTGCGAGGTATTGCTGCTGGCCTTCTGCGTTCGTTTCGATGGGAACAGGCTCGTAGCTGATGTTGTTCTTGCGGAAGAAGTCCGCGAGGTTCAGCTCCGTGGTCGTGCCGGTCTGGATGCAGACCGTCGCGCCGTCGAGTTCCTTGGCCGAGCTTACGCCCAGATCCTTGGGAACCATGAAGCCCTGGCCGTCATAGTAGTTGATGCCGGTGAATTCGAACTTCAGGTCAACGTCACGGCTGAATGTCCACGTTGTGTTACGTGCCAGCATATCGACTTCGCCCGAGGCAAGCGCCGTGAAGCGTGTCTTGCCTGTCGTGGGAACGAATTCAACAGCCGACGTGTCGCCGAGCACAGCGGCAGCGACCGCGCGGCAGACCGCCACGTCGAAGCCATTCCACTCGCCGTTCGAGTCGGGCGCGGCAAAGCCGACAAGCCCGGTGGTCACACCGCAGTTCAGCGTTCCGCGCGCCTTGACGTCGTCAAGGGTGGCAGCAGCAGCGGCGCCGGCGGTAAGACCAGCAACTGTCAGTGCACCAAGAAATATGGTCTTTTTCATGTTTACCTCTTCCTGATTGTCCGCCTTGTTAT
Source organism: Lentibacter sp. (assembly GCA_041686165.1). GTDB lineage: Bacteria > Pseudomonadota > Alphaproteobacteria > Rhodobacterales > Rhodobacteraceae > Lentibacter. The sequence goes on along the minus strand of JAWLEL010000074.1, from coordinate 6,077 downwards.
TCAGCAGACGGTTTCTCCCAACCCGATTGTGGGCTGAGGCGATTTTAGGAGGCAATGCCTCCAATGGCGACAAGTTTGTTCGCATTTGCCCCGAAAGGTCAAGTGATACATCGGCATGGACAAGTCTCTAGACCAAAGGATTTGTCTTTGGTTTCCCTAGAGTTAATCTCACTCGCGCGACTGGCGACAATCCAGGAAAAACGAGCAGGCATGTTGGAATTGCCCGCGTTTGAGCTCCGCAGTATGGCTTGCCTCGTCATCGACGCCCCACTGCTCCTCCTGCCAGGCCTCGTCGATTCTCGAGATATTCCATATTTTTTCAGGCGATTCTGCCGCTTCAGTGGCCGCCAGTCCAAGGATGAAAGACCCTGTCAGGCTGACAAGGTCGTGAAACGCCGTCAGCTCGAATGGCGACAGTCTTGCGGTATGCGCCCGCGCCGCGGCGAGAGTCTCAGGTTTCTGGCTCACCGGCATTACCCCGGAGGCAACCGTCAGCTTGAGTCCCTTCGCGCGCGCGGCCCAATCCAGATACCCGTCCCAGGCCTCCGCCTGCCGACGCACCAGCGCCTCCGGCGAATCAGCGCGGTAGCAAAGAAGGTCCGTCTCGGCGTATCCGGCGACCATCTCGGCAACTTCGTCCTGCTGCACCGCCACCTTGTCGATCGCCGCGTTGGCGGACCGGGTGAATGGCATTGCCATCGGGTCTATTTTCTCGTCCACGGCCTGCCATTCCTCCGCGATCCGGCGGGCCAGTTTCTCCGTTGGCACGACAAGCTGCTTCTTCGCCGGCGTCTTGACGGGGCGCCCGTCAAGCGCGACGGAGAACCCCTCGGATATGTCGCGGATATCTGCAGATTTCCAGAACCGCTTGATCGCCCATTCGCTCATGCCGCTGCCTCACTGTTCAAGAGCCGGTTCACCGCCACGCCCAGCTCGCCAAAATCCTCGATCAAGATGTCGGCTTCCAGCGTCTCGGCCGCGTGATACCCCCAGGCTACGCCAATGGTGGCAATCCGTGCGGAACGCGCCATTTCCATATCGAAAACCGTGTCCCCGACCATGACCGCACGATCCGCCGTCAGCCCGGTCTCGCCGAGTATCGCCTCGAGCATCGAAGGGTGGGGCTTCGAAGGGTGATGGTCTGCCACTTGCTCGGAAACGAAAACCCCGCTCAGCCCATGCCCTTCGAGCAGCTTGTCGAGACCACGGCGCGACTTTCCCGTCGCAAGTGCCAGCAGGGTCTCACCTTCAGTGTTGAGCTTCTCCAGCGCCTCGCGTGCACCTGGAAAGAGCGGACTGGACTGCGCCGCACCGCGTTCGGCCCGCAGGCTCATGTAAGCAGACTTGTAACCCTCGACCAGAGCGGGATGTTCCCTGTCCAGCTCCGGTGCGAGCCGCCGCATGGCTTCGGGCAAGGACAGCCCCACGATCGCGCGCACCGCAGAGGCCGCAGGGGTCGGGTGGCCGACCGAGCCAAACGCCGCATCCATCGCCGCGCAGATATCGCCCTGACTGTCCACCAGCGTGCCATCGACATCGAAAATCACCACTCTCATGAAAGCGCCTCGAAGGGGTCATGCGCCGCCAGGTCGGGCGACCAGCCGAAGGTCTCGAAGGTCTGCGCCATGTGCTCTGGCAATGGCGCCGTCACGGTAATGGCCTCGTGCGTCACCGGATGTTCGAAACGCATTTCCCGCGCGTGCAGGTGAAGCTTGCTGGAGATGATTCCGCCCAGCTTGGCCCCCCAGCCATCGCCGAGGTTCTCCTGCCCTGAGCCGCCGTATTTTCCGTCGCCGGCGATCGGATGGCCGATCTCGGCCATGTGCGCACGAAGCTGGTGCGTGCGTCCCGTGATCGGCTCCATGGCAACCCATGAGGCCCGCTCCGCGACACGGTAGAGCGTCGCGTAACGTGTCAGGGCCCGTTTCGCTCCCTCGGTGCGATCCATGTCCCGAGGATGCACGGAATGCATCTTCTCACCCTGCCCATGGCCGCCGCCATGTGCCTTCACGAGACCGTATCTGATCTCGCCGAGATAGGGCCGTGGCACACCGGCCACCACGGCCCAGTAGATCTTGCGAGTCTCCTTGTGCCGCATCGCGGCCGTCAGCCCCTTGGCCGCCGCGCGCGTGCGCGCAAGCAACAGGACACCCGATGTGTCCTTGTCGAGCCGGTGCACGAGCCGCGGTTTTTCGTCAAAGCCGAACTTCAGGGCCTCCGAAAGCCCATCCACATGCCGCGTCTGTTTCGAGCCACCCTGTGTCGGCAGCCCCGCCGGCTTGTTGATCGCGATGACATGGTCGTCGCGGTAGATCACGCAGGACTGGATCAGCCTGGCATCCGAGTCACTCACGCGCGCCTCGGCCTTGGCATAGGCGACATGCGCATCCGGCATTGGCGGCACGCGAACGATCTGGCCAGTCTCGACACGCGTGCTCGACTTCACGCGGCCTCCATCAACGCGCAGCTCCCCCTTCCGGCACATCTTCTCGATCTGCCCCTGCTTTAGCTGCGGAAAGCGCTTGCGTATCCAGCGGTCAACGCGCTGATCACCTTCGTCTTCGCCGATTTCGATTTGTTGCACCTGGCTCATTGCATTGCTCCCCGCATCAGCACCATTCCGGCAAAAAGGGCGGCAACGGACACACAGACAGACGCCAGCACATAGCCCGCCATGGCACCGAACTGGCCGCGCTCATAGAGCGTGACCGCGTCCAGCGAAAAGGCCGAAAACGTCGTGAATCCACCGAGCAACCCCGTCGCCAAAAGAGGCGCCAGCCGCATCGCGTCCTTCTGTGCAAGAACCACGACAAGCGCGCCCATGGCAAGCGACCCAAGGACATTCACTATTAATGTTCCCCAAGGAAAACCATGCCCCATAAGGCGCACCGCGCCAATGCCCAGAAGATAGCGCGCGCTCGCGCCGATGGCCCCACCGAGGGCAACTTGGAAAAGCGGTGTCAGCATGCCGCTCCTGTCTCAGCACGGGGGGCAATTGTCAAGTTTTGCCGCCTTTTCCGCGCTGCAGGCGCAGCTTGGCGAACCAGTCGACCCGTTTCTTCAGCTCCCGCTCGAAGCCACGTTCGACAGGATGGTAAAGTACGGGGCGTTTCATGCTGTCCGGAAAGTAGTTCTGCCCTGAGAACCCGTCTTGCGCATCGTGATCATAAGCGTAGTTGTCGCCATACCCCTGATCCTTCATCAGACCCGTCGGGGCATTCAGAATGTGTTTCGGCGGCGGCTCCGACCCGAAAGATTTCGCCGCCTTGCGCGCACCCTTGTAGGCCACGTAGGCCGCGTTCGACTTGGGCGCCAGAGCGAGGTAGATCACCGCCTGCGCGAGCGCCAGCTCGCCTTCCGGGCTGCCCAGCCGCTCATATGTCTGCCAGCTCTGCAGGCAGACATCCTGCGCCTGCACATCCGCGAGACCTATGTCCTCCACGGCCATCCGCGTGAGCCTGCGCGCGAGGAACCGCGGGTCTTCCCCACCTTCCAGCATCCGTGCAAACCAGTAGAGCGCCGCATCGGGATCAGAGCCGCGGACCGATTTGTGCAGCGCGGAGATCAGGTTGTAGTGCTCATCGCCCGATTTGTCGTATTTCGCCGCACGGCGCATCAGCCGCTTGCCGAGGTCTTCCGCGCTCAGCTTACCCTCTGTCTGCCATGTCGCGACCTGCTCGATGAGGTTGAGCAGCGCGCGTCCGTCGCCATCGGCCATCTCGAGAAGCGCCTCGCGGGCGTGCCCATCGAGCGGAAGCGCTCTGCCAAGCTCCTTTTCCGCGCGCTGCGCGAGCAGCTCGAGATCAGAGAGATCCAGCCGTTCCAGCACGAGCACCTGCGCGCGACTTAGAAGCGCAGCATTGAGCTCGAAGCTCGGGTTCTCCGTCGTCGCGCCAACCAGCAGGATGGTGCCGTCCTCCATATGCGGCAGAAAGCCGTCCTGCTGCGCCTTGTTGAAGCGGTGAATCTCGTCGACGAACAGCAAGGTGCCCTGCCCATTCGCATGGCGATGTTTCGCCGCGTCAAAGACCTTCTTGAGCTCGGCAACGCCGGTGAAGATCGCGCTGACTTGAACGAAATGCAGATCAGTTTCCTGTGCGAGTAACCGTGCGATCGTTGTCTTGCCGACACCCGGCGGCCCCCAGAAGACAAGCGATGAAATCCCCCCGGATGCCAGCATCACGCCGAGCGGCCCGTCCTCCCCGAGGACCTGGCCCTGCCCGATCACCTCCGACAGGCTGCGCGGTCGAAGCCGGTCGGCAAGCGGGCGCGGCCCCTTGCCTACGCGTGCCTCCCCGGGCTCATCATTGTCGAAGAGGTCCGCCATCGGTCAGAACCTGAACCTGAGGCTGAGCGGCCGCCCGGCGCGTATGATGTCGAGCCTGACCCAACGGCCCGAGGCCTCCAAGCGTCTGAGCGCCTCGCCCGTGTCCGACACCCTCTCACCGTTGATGCCCCGTATCACATCGCCCAGACGCAGCCCCGCACGCGCGCCGAAGGGCCCGGGCTCTGTCACGACGACACCATCCAAGCCCAACGGCAGATCGTATTCGGCCAGCACCGCAGGGTTGATGTTCGACAGGCGGACTTGCGGAACAGGCGTGTCACGCCCTGTCGTCACGTCCTGCCGCGACGGCTCTTCCGGCGCGGCGAGCAGCTCGACCTTCCGGAAATCCGTCTCGCCCTCGCGGAAGAACTCGACACGTGCCTGATTGCCGAGGCCTGTCACGGTCATGCGGAAAATCATCTCCGAAGGCGTGTTCACAGGATGCCCGTCGATCGAAAGGATGACATCCCCGGACTTTAGCCCTGCCTCCTTGAAGGGGCTGACGTCATGGAGCTCGGAAACGATGATCCCGCCAGGTATCCCCAGCCCGAGGCTCTCCGCAAGATCAGAGGTCACGGCTTGTCCGTTCATACCCGCCCATGGCCGTTCGAACGTGGAGTTCCCTGCTTTTGCCTGGCTGAGAAACTCGGCCACGAGCTTTGCCGGGATGGCAAAGCCGATCCCGTTCGAGCCGCCCGAGCGGCTGACGATCCGTGTGTTCACTCCGATGAGCGCGCCGTTCACATCAATGAGCGCACCGCCCGAGTTTCCTGGGTTGATCGGCGCATCGGTCTGGATGAAATAGCCCCGCGCCGTCCCCATCGCGCCGCCGGAGCGGGCCAGCCCCGACACGATTCCCGAGGAAACCGTCTGGCCGACGCCAAAGGGGTTGCCTATCGCCAGCACAAGCTCTCCGACCTCGACGGTATCGCTGTCGCGCAGCGCCAGATGGGGCATGTTGCTCGCGTCTTCGAGTTGCAGCAGGGCGAGGTCGCTCTCTTCATCGGCCAAAATGACGCGCGCGGCAAACTCGCGCCTGTCATTGAGCACAACGCGGATATCCGTCGCTTCGCCGACGACATGGTAATTCGAAACCACGTAGCCATCCGCCGACAGGATAACGCCCGAACCGAGCGAGTTCTGCACACGCGGCCGTGCTTTGCCAAAGTCTCGGAACATGTCTTCGAAGAAAGGATCGTCCTGAAAAGGGCTCGATCGGGTCTGCACCACGCGCCTGGCATAGATATTGGCCACGGCAGGGGCCGCCTGCCGGACCAACGGAGCAAAACCGAGGCTGATTTCCGATTGCGATTGCGGAACCCGCATTTCACCCTGTGCCGGAAAGGCAAGCAGCGCGACGAGCGTGAAGGTCAATACGCGAAACATGAGCGAGCCCCCTTTTCAAGCCGATATGCGTGCAAGACTGTAGAAATGCAAGCCGCGTCAAGAGGAACCAAGCTGGTGTGAGGCCGTTGAATCATTTCGCACCCCTGAAAGGAGGCTCTTATGGTCAAGCGACATCGCTACAATGACAGGACGCGCGAATCTGACGAATTGAAATACGCAGGCAAGGGAGACAAACTGGTATGAGCAAGCTGAAGCAAGGCACATGGGTTGTCGTGGCAGATGGCGAAAAAGCACTGATCTTCAGGAACCTGACAGATCACGAGAATCCGAATTTCGAACTGCTCGAGGAAATGGAGCAGGACAATCCCCCCAATCGCGACCAGAAGACCCACAAGGCTGGGCG
>JAWLEL010000073.1:0-9262 GCA_041686165.1 Lentibacter sp. | reverse complement strand
AAAGCTGATGTTGAAAGGTGAGGCTGTGCTGCCGGCGGGCGAGACGGATGCGCTCTGGCAAGCCGTCAAGAGCGGTGATCTCGCCAATATCCTTCACAGCATGACGCGACTATCCTGAGCGAAACACGGCGTGTCAGCTTGAGGCCGAGGTGATCAGCAACGAGAGCGCATGCCGTTTTGACGCGCTGCGCACCTTGGTCCGGCCGATGGCGCCGAATTCGACGGTTTCCGTGATCAGCGCGTGGCCCTCGCGGGCCAGGCCGAAGCAGACGCGCCCTTCGGGCTTGTGGTCGGACCCGCCGGGCCCCGCGACCCCGGTGATCGAGACGGCCAGATCGGCATGGGATTGCGCCAGTGCACCGAGCGCCATCTCGCGGGCCGTCTCCTCGCTGACGGCGCCATATGTCTCCAGCGTCTTCAGGCGCACGCCGAGCATCTCCTGCTTGGCTTCGTTGGAATAGGTGACGAAGCCGCGCTCGAAGACATCCGAAGATCCGGCAACCGCCGTAAGCGCCGCGGAGAGCATCCCTCCGGTGCAGCTTTCCGCCGTGGCGATTCGCAGGCCCGCCTTGCGGGCCGCCGAGAGGACGGCGCGCGCCCTCATGCGCCCATCAGCCCGTGAAAGAGCCAGGCCGCGAGGCCCACGGTGATCGCGGCGGCGATTCCGGCGAGGATATCATCGAGCATGACGCCGAGCGCATCGCCGCGCCTGTCGGCCCAGCCGATCGGCCCCGGCTTGAGGATGTCGAAGGCGCGGAAGGCGACGAAGGCCACGGCCCAGCCCGGCCAGAGCGCCAGCGTATCCACGCCGGCATGACTCGCGCCGATGAGCACCGGCAGGAGCGCAATCCACTGCCCCGCAACCTCGTCGATGACAACTTCGGACGGGTCGTGATCGTCCTGTCCCTCGATCATCACGGCCGTGGCCCACCATCCGGCAAGGAAGGCAACCAGCGCTCCGAGGCCGACAAGCCAGGGGCCGCCGAGCAGGTTGAGAAGGTAGGCCACAGGAAGGGCCGCCACCGAGCCCCATGTGCCCGGGAAGGGCCGCAGGTAGCCGACATAAAGGAAGGTGCCGCAGAGTTGCGCGATCGGTTTCATGGTTTCACCAACGTGGCTGTGGCAAGCGCGGCGATACCTTCTTCGCGGCCCGTGAAGCCGAGGCGCTCGCTGGTTGTGGCCTTGATCGAGACGCGGGCAGGCTCCAGCTTCATGATCCTTGCCATTTCGGCTTGCATGGCCTCGGCATGTGGCCCGATCTTGGGGTGCTCGCAAACAAGCGTGCAGTCGATGTTGCCGATCTCGAAACCCGTCTCGCGCGCAAGCGCACAGGCATGTTCCAGGAAGACATGGGACGCCGCGCCTCTCCATCGTGCATCGGAAGGTGGAAAATGGCGGCCGATATCGCCCATGGCAAGCGCGCCATAGATCGCATCGGTGACGGCATGCATGCCGACATCGGCGTCGGAATGCCCCTTGAGCGCGCGGTCATGCGGGACGCGCACCCCGCACAGGACGACATGATCGCCCGCCGCGAATGCGTGCACGTCGAACCCATTGCCAAGCCGTATGTCCATCCGCCCTCCGAGAATGCGCTCCGCGCGGGCAAGATCGCCCGGGTGCGTCACCTTGATATTGTCTTCATGGCCTTCCACGATGGCAACATCAAGCCCGTGCTTTTGGGCTATCTCAACATCGTCGGCCTCCGAGCCATCGGCATTTTCATGCGCCTGAAGGATGGCTTCGAAGGAGAAGCCCTGTGGAGTCTGGGCACGGTATAGCCCCGCGCGGGGCACGGCCTCGGCCACGTTCTCGCCCTCAGCACGCCAGAGCGCATCCGTCACGGGCAGGGCGGGCGCCGCGGCGTCATGGCTTTCCAGAGCGCGGATCACCCGCGCCACGACCTCGGCCGGAAGGCAGGCGCGGGCTGCGTCATGGATGAGCACATGGGTGACTCCGCGCTCGCGCGCAGCTTCGAGTCCCGCGCGCACCGAGGCAGCGCGCGTTGTCCCGCCGTGGACGAAGGCGACACCGTCAGGAAGCTGCGCCTCGTCCTCGGGATGAATGACCGTGATGACGTCATCGATTCGGCGATGGTCTGCCAGCGCCTTGAAGCTGTGGTCGAAAACGCGCGCGCCGGAGAGGCGCTGCCATTGCTTTGGCAGGTCTCCTCCCGCGCGCTGGCCGCGCCCTGCGGCAACGAGGATTGCAATGATCTTCATCTTGGTCATGTCCGGCCTGAACCTCTCGCGCATGTCTTTCGCTTTAAGGCGCTCGACGGGCAAGGGCAATGCGACTAAAATAGATGCAAGCCGCCTAAAATTTATGCAATAAGCCCGAGAGCCTGCCTCTGTCGCTCGTCACGGCGCGCGCAGGATTGAGGCCCGCGCTGCGACGCAGCACAACACTTGCGTAAGAAGGAATCCGCCCGTTGCAAACGGCTTGCCAGAAGATGATCCCCGATCCGCCGATCGCGCTGGCCCCGCTGGCCGGCATCACCGACCTGCCTTTCCGCGAGCTTGTCGGCAGCTTCGGCGCGGGGTTTGTCGTCTCCGAGATGGTGGCGAGCCAGGAGATGGTCCAGGCCAAGCCGGGCGTGCGTGAGCGCGCCGAACTGGGAATGGACAAGGCCAATACCGCCGTTCAGCTTGCCGGGCGCGATCCGGTCTGGATGGCCGAGGCCGCGCGGATGGTCGAGGCCGAGGGCGCGGCGCTCATCGACATCAACATGGGCTGCCCGGCCAAGAAGGTGGTCGGCGGGCTTTCCGGCTCGGCCCTGATGCGCGATCTGGACCATGCCCTGTCGCTGATCGAGGCCGTGGCCGGGGCCGTGAGCATCCCGGTCACGCTCAAGACACGGCTGGGTTGGGATGACGCCAGCCTCAACGCGCCCGAACTGGCACGGCGCGCGGAAGACGCGGGCGTCCGCCGGATCGTCATTCACGGGCGCACGCGCTGTCAGTTCTACAAGGGGCATGCCGATTGGGCGGCGATTGCCAGGGTCCAGCAGGCCGTGAGCATTCCCGTCTTCGCCAATGGGGACATTTGCAGCGCCGAAGATGCCAGGGCGGCGCTTGAGGCTTCCGGCTGTGACGGTGTGATGATCGGACGGGGCGCGCAGGGCCGACCCTGGCTTCTGGCGCAGATCGCCCATGAGCTTTTCGGCGCCGAGCCCCCGGAGATTCCGCGCGCGGACGCGCTTGCCCGCATGATCGCGGAGCACTACGAGGCCATGCTCTCTTTTTATGGCGTCGAGCTTGGTGGGCGCGTCGCCCGCAAGCACCTTGGATGGTACATGGACGAGGCCGCGACGCCCGCGCCGCTGCGCAAGGAGATTCTCACCGAGCGCGACAGCCGGAAGGTTCTGCGCCTGATCTCCCCGATGATCGACGCGGGCGAGAGGTGCGCGGCATGAGCAAGGCCCAGATCGACAAATCCATAGACGGGGGCGAACTCTGGGCCGCCTTGCCCTTGCCGGCGCTGATGCTCGGGGCGCAGGACGAGATCGAGGCTCTGAGCCCCGCGGGCGAGCAGTTCATGATGACGAGCGCGCGCAGCCTCGTCGGCAAGGCGCTCTGGGACGTGCTCACCTTCGATGCGGATCTGAGCCGGGCCTTCGCCCGCGTGCGCGATGCGCAGGCGCCGCTCTATGTCGGCGATGCGCTTGTCAGTGTCGGGTCCCGGCGGGCGGAGCGTTGCAACCTGCGCCTTTCGCCCTATGGGGACGGCGCCGGGCAGATGCTTCTGCTGATCTCGCCGCTCGAGGAAAGCACGCGCCTGCCGCGCGAGGGCTCGTCCCGCGCCGCCGTGCGCTCGGCCATCGGCATGGCCGAGATGATGGCACATGAGATCAAGAACCCTCTGGCCGGAATCACCGGCGCGGCGCAGCTCCTGTCGATGTCGCTCGGCGATGAGGACAGGGAGTTGACTGATCTCATCGTTGCCGAGAGCCACAGGGTCGTCAAGTTGCTCGAACAGGTGGAGGAATTCGGGAATCTTTCGCCCCCCGAGAAGCGCGCGGTCAACCTGCATGACGTTATCGACAGGGCGCGTCGCTCGGCGGCGCTCGGTTTTGGCGCGGGGCTCAAGATCATCGAGGAATACGACCCCTCGCTGCCCCCCGCGCTGGCGGATACGGACCAGCTTCTGCAAGTCCTGCTCAACCTGATCAAGAACGCGGCCGAGGCGGCCGGGCCGGGCGGGACGATCCGGCTGCGCACCCATTACGAGCATGGGTTCCGCCTGCGCAAGGCCGACGGGCTGAGCCAGCCCTTGCCCTTGCAGATCGAGGTGATCGACGACGGCCCGGGCATTGCGCCGGAGCTGCTGGCCGAGATCTTCGATCCCTTCGTGTCGGGCAAGGAGAACGGGACGGGGCTCGGGCTTGCCCTGGCCGCGAAGATCATTTCCGCCCATGACGGCTATGTCACCGCCCGTTCGGAGCCCGGCCAGACCGTCTTTCAGATTTGCCTGCCTCGCGCTCCTGAAGGCCCCGACGATTCGCCCGACAAAAGGAAAGGTTGAGCCATGGATGGCACAGTTCTCGTAGCCGATGACGACCGCACGATCAGGACGGTACTTACCCAGGCCCTGACGCGGGCGGGGTGCAAGGTCCAGGCGACGAGTTCGCTGACGACACTCATGCGCTGGATCGGCGAGGGCCTCGGCGATGTCGTCATTTCCGACGTGATGATGCCCGATGGGAACGGCCTCGAGATGCTGCCCAAGATCGCCGAGGAGCGGCCCGGGCTTCCCGTCATCGTCATCTCGGCGCAGAACACGATCATGACGGCGATCAAGGCCACCGAGGCGGAGGCCTTCGACTACCTTCCAAAGCCCTTCGACTTGCCTGACCTCATGAAACGCACGGCCAAGGCGCTGGAGGTGGGCGGCACACCGGCAGGCGCCGCACAGAGGCAAAAGGAGGCGCCGAGCGAGCTTCCGCTGGTGGGCCGTAGCGCGGCCATGCAGGATGTCTTCGGCCTGGTCGCGCGGGTTCTCAACGTGGCGCTTCCGGTCATAGTGACCGGCGAGAGTGGCACCGGCAAGTCGCTTGTGGCGCGGATCATCCACGATATCTCGGAACGCGGATCCTCTCCTTTCGTCTCGCTAGGGTCTGGCGAGCTCGAGCGGATGAGCGCCGCGTCGGAGGCGCTTGGAAAGGCCGAGGGCGGGACAATCCTCATAGAGGAAATCACCGATCTGAGTGCTGAGGCGCAAACCAGGGTCGTGCAGATGATCGATGCGGCCGGGCCGAAGGGGCCGCGTTTCCTGGCCACCAGCCAGGGCGATTTGCAACGCGCGGTCTCCGAGGGGCGGCTGCGCAACGATCTGTTCTACAGGCTCGACGGCGCCGTTCTGAATCTGCCGCCGCTGCGCATGCGCGTCGAGGACATCACGCTTCTGGCGGAGCATTTCCTCGCGCAGTCCGCCCATGGCGGCAGCGCCGGGCGCGGCTTCACTCCCGAGGCAAGCGAGGCGCTGCGCCGCTACAGCTGGCCGGGAAACGTGCGCCAGCTCGAGAACACCGTGGCCAGGCTGGCGCTGACGGCGGGCGCTCCGCTGATCACCGCGGCCGAGGTCGACGCCGCGCTCTCAGACCAGCCCGGCTTGTCGCCGAACCTCGGCGCGCAGAGCGATGAGAAACTCTCCGAGAGTGTTGCACGCCACCTTCAGCGCTATTTCGACCTGCATGGCGATGCGCTGCCCGCGCCCGGGCTCTACGCGCGTATCCTGCGCGAAATGGAGTTGCCGCTGATCGAGATCGCGCTTGATGCCACGGGCGGGAACCAGGCCAAGTGCGCCGATCTGCTTGGAATCAACCGAAATACGCTCAGAAAGAAGATCACCGATCTCGATATAAACGTGACACGCCGCCGCAAATTGATGTAAAACCGCAACAGAACAGTGGCCGCGCCGCATCATCACGGTGAGAAGCCACAAGATATGGCGGTTGAGGAATGACGTGTAACAGCATTGCGAGAGGCCAACGTGGCATCTCGATCACGTAAGCTGACCTGGAACAGGCTGAGCAAGCTCAGACGCCGGCGGAAGGTCCGCAACGCGGCGACGTTGGGGTTGGTGATTCTGGGGCCGCTGCTGGTTCTGGCAACCTTCCTTGTCTTCGGCCCTTTCGAGCAGGGCGCGCGCTCGCCAGCGCTGCGCATCGTCCTTCTGGCCGATCTGATCTATGTGCTGGTCGTGGCTGCTCTGGTGATGCAGCGCGTCGCGCGGATGATCGCCGCGCGGCGCTCGCGCTCGGCAGGATCACGGCTTCACCTGCGGCTCACGGGCGTTTTCGCCATAATGGCCCTCACCCCGACGATCACCGTGGCGATCTTCGCCGTTCTGACACTCAATCTCGGGCTCGAGGGCTGGTTTTCCGACAGGGTGCGACAGGTGGTCGGCTCCTCGCTTTCGGCGGCTCAGGCCTATGAGGGCGAGCACCGCGACAACCTGGTGCGCAACGCCCAGTCCCTGGCCCGGTTCGTCGATATCGAACATGCAGGCTCGCCTTTCATGCGGGATCCTGATCTGCGCGAAGTCCTGACGACCGGTCAGCAGCGCTTTCAGCCCGACATGCGCGAGGCCTATGTCATCGACGGAACAGGCGAGCTCAAGGCGCGGGGCGAACGCTCCTATCTTTTCAACTTCGAGCGCCCCACGCCCGACCAGATCGAGACGGCCCGTGCCCAGGGCATCGCGATCATCCAGGACTGGGATATCAACGAGTTCCGCGCCATCGTGCCGCTGGCCACCTTTCCCGACCGGCTGGTCTATGTGAGCCGCGATGTGGACGGCTCGATCCTCAACCTGCTGAGCGAAACCCAGGAAAACGTGCAGCTCTACAACCAGCTCGAGGCCGACCGCGGGCAGGTTCTCTTTCAGTTTGGGCTGGTCTATCTGGGCTTTGCCGTCATTCTCATCCTGGCTTCCGTCTGGCTGGCGCTGTGGTTCGCCGAGCGGCTCTCGCGCCCGGTGGGGCGACTGACAGGCGCCGCGCAAAGCGTTGGTGAAGGCAATCTCGATATCCGGGTCATCGAGGAAGAGGGGGATGATGAAATTTCCCAACTCTCCAGGTATTTCAACCAGATGACGCGCCAACTCAAAGCTCAGCGTGAGGCGCTTTTGCACAATACCGAGCAGATCGAGAGCCGCCGCAGGCTCTTTGATTCGGTGCTCAGTTCTGTGACATCCGGTGTCGTCGGACTGGATGCCGAGGGGCGTGTGACCTTCGTCAATCGCTCGGCCCAGCGTCTGCTTGCGTGGGACAGTGATCAGTCAGCGCTGGAGCTCTCCGTCGTGGTGCCGGAGTTCGGTCCGATCTTTACCGAGCTTTCCCAGGGCAACAGGGAGATCGTTCAGGAAGAAGTCAAAGTGACGCGGTCAGGGCGGCTCGAAAACCTGCTTGTGCGCATGTCGACGCGGCGCGGCGAGGAGGGCGAGATCGAAGGCTACGTCGTGGCCTTCGACGATGTGACCGACCTCGTCAGCGCGCAGCGCATGGCTGCCTGGGGCGATGTTGCGCGCCGGATTGCCCACGAAATCAAGAATCCGCTGACGCCGATCCAGCTTTCGGCAGAGCGCATCAAGCGCAAGTTCACCCGCAAGCTTGCCGAGGAGGACACGGGGACTCTGGACGAGTTGACCGGTGTCATCATCCGGCAGACCACCGACCTGCGCCGCATCGTCGACGAGTTCTCGAAGTTTGCGCGGATGCCCGAGCCGGAGCGCAAGCCCGAGAGCCTCGGCGAGCTGCTCAAGGGCGCGGTGCTGCTTCAACAGTCCGGTCAGCCGGAGGTGACCATCACCTACGAGATCGCGAAGGAGCCTATGCAGGGCCAGTTCGACGCGACGATGATCGGGCAGGCGCTGACCAATCTGATCAAGAATGCAGGGGAAGCCACACAGACACGCGCCAAGGAAATGGGGAGTGATTTCAATCCGCGCATCGACGTGCGCGGATGGCGCGAGGAGAACACCGCCATCATCACCGTCGCCGACAACGGCATCGGGCTTCCCGAGGACGTGGCAAAGCTCTTCGAGCCCTATGTGACCACGCGCGACAAGGGGACAGGCCTCGGGCTGCCGATCGTCAAGAAGATCATCGAGGAGCATGGCGGCACACTGACGCTGGAGGCCGCGCCGCTCTTCGAGGGCGAAGAGCATCACGGCGCCATGGCGCGCCTCACCCTGCCACTGGCGGCAAAGACTGACAGCGAAACAAACATCAAAGACAGTGCGTAATGAGGAAGATATGAGCGATATTCTGATTGTTGATGACGAACGCGACATCCGAGAGCTGATCGCGGACATTCTCGAGGACGAGGGCTATCCGACCCGCCTTGCCGGCAATTCCGACGACGCGATGAGCTCCATTCACAAGGCGCGCCCGGGGTTGCTCATTCTCGACATCTGGCTGAAGGACAGCAAGATGGACGGCATCGACATTCTCAAGGCGGTCAAGACCGACTACCCTGATGTGCCGGTGGTCATCATCTCGGGCCACGGCAATATCGAGATTGCCGTCGCGGCGATCAAGCAAGGGGCCTATGACTTCATCGAGAAACCTTTCAACATCGAGCAGCTCCTCGTGGTGATCCGCCGGGCCATGGAAACCTCCCGGCTCAGGCGTGAGAATATCGAGCTCAAGCGCAAGGACAGCATCCCCTTCGAGATGATCGGCAATTGCGCCACGTTCCGCACGCTTCAGGGCCAGCTCGACAAGGTCACCAAGTCGAACGGCCGGGTGCTGTTGTCGGGGCCGTCAGGCTCGGGAAAGGAAACGGCGGCGCGCTACATCCATGCCAATTCCACGCGCGCCGAGGCGCCCTTCGTCACGGTCGGATGCGCGGCGATCGAGCCGGACCAGATGGAAAACGTGCTCTTCGGGCGCGAGAGCCCCGAGAAGGGAATCGAGCTGGGTTTGCTCGAGGAGGCCAACGGCGGGGTGATCTATTTCGACGAGATCGCGGATCTTCCGCTGGGCACGCAGTCGAAGATCCTGCGGGTGCTGGTTGATCAGCAATTCCTGCGGGTCGGCGGGGGCAACAAGGTCAAGGTCGATCTGCGCGTGATCTCCTCGACCTCGAGAAACCTGGACAAGGAAGTCGCGGAAGGGCGTTTCCGGCAAGAGCTGTATGACCGCCTCAACGTCGTGCCCATCTCGGTTCCCTCGCTTGACGAGCGCCGCGAGGACATCCCGATGCTGGCGGAGTTCTTCATGCAGGTGCTCGTGCGCGAGCAGGGGCTACAGGCGCGG
>JAWLEL010000072.1:0-9389 GCA_041686165.1 Lentibacter sp. | reverse complement strand
CTCTGGCTCTGGCTCTGGCTCTGGCTCTGGCTCTGGCTCTGGCTCTGGCTCTGGCTCTGGCTCTGGCTCTGGCTCTGGCTCTGGCTCTGGCTCTGGAACGATGGGCGCCTCTACGGCGTTGTCCAGCTCTTCTTTGGGTTCTTCTTCTGCCTCAGGCTCGATCTCTGGCAGGTCTTCTTCAACGCCGCCGTCCTCGACGATCGCGTCCAGCCCTTCCTCCAGCTTGGAAGACGACTTGAAGAGCTTGCTCTTGAGTTTCTTGAAAAAAGACATGGCCTATCCCGCTTTGCTGCTCACCAGTTAATACGGCCCGGCGTGATAGAAAAGGCGCAGTTGTCATGTTTTGCCCATGCGTGACCAAACGCAGCCTTGAAGCTGTCAACGCCCTGCCCGCCCTTTACGGCAAGGCAACCCCCTCAGACGCCCGATGCCAGCCCGATGAGGAACATCGCCTGGGCGCTCCAGTAGCTCGTCCAGACGAAATAGGGCGTATAGCGCCGGAGCCTGTGGCGGTCGTCGAGCACAAACATTTCCTGTGCCAGCACGAAATCCGAAAAGATGAAAAGCAGCGCCGCAGGCAAGATCAGCGCAAGCGCACCCTCCATCGGAATTCCGATCGCCATGATGCCCATGAGGAGAATTATCGGAACGTAGAATAGCACCGCCCAGCGCAGAGAGCCTGCCCGTCTGAAAAGCACCACGATCATAACCACACCGACGAGGAGAAGGGCCGCGACAAGCGGCCAGCCGGCCTCCAGACGAATGAAGTCGGCGCGCGGGTGGATGAAGAAAAGCACCGCATAGGCCAGGTGACCGATCGCGAAAGCACCCACGCCCGTCAGCAAGGCTTCATCGTCGTCGCGCGAGAGAAAGAAATCGCCGATGGCGCAAGCCATCAAGGCCGCCGCGAGCAGCATGAGATCGGCCGAGAGGAACGCGATGACAGCAAGCAAGGCCACGGAGGCTGTCTTGAGAACGGTCTTCAGCCATGATTTCCCGGGCCGCGCGCAAATGGCGAGATAGCACAGCGCGCAGAACGCCGCCGCCAGGAAGAGCAATGTCGAATCGCTCTCAAAACCGAACATCAGATCTCCTCTGCAAAATGCTTTATTGTCAGCCTTATCGGGTTGGGCGCGGCTTGTCCAAGTCCGCAGATGGAGGCATCGGCCATGGCCGTGCAGAGCTCTTCGAGCAGAGGCTGGTCCCAATGGTCGCGCTGCATCAGCTTGACGGCCTTCTCGCAGCCGACACGGCATGGCGTGCATTGCCCACAGCTCTCATCTTCGAAGAATTTCAACATGTTGAGCGCCGCTTCTCTCGCGCTGTCCTGATCCGACAGGACAACCACCGCAGCGGACCCGATGAAGGAGCCATGCGGCTGAAGCGTGTCGAAATCGAGCGGCACGTCATCGAGCGATGCCGGCAGCAAGCCCGAGGACGGCCCACCCGGCTGATAGGCCTTGAACGCATGTCCGTCGAGCATGCCGCCAGCCGCCTCGATGATATCCAAAATGGTGGACCCGGCCGGGAGCAGGTGCACGCCGGGCGCCTTCACACGGCCGGAGACGGAATAGGAGCGCAGGCCCTTCCGGCCATTTTTCTCCACTGAATTAAGAACTTCCGGCCCTTCCCTCATGATGCGCGCAACCCAGTGCAGCGTCTCTACATTGTGCACGAGCGTCGGCTGACCGAAGACCCCCACCTGCGCGACGAAGGGTGGACGATGGCGCGGCTCGCCGCGCTTGCCCTCGATGCTCTCGATCATCGCGCTTTCTTCGCCGCAGATATAGGCACCCGCGCCGCGGCGCAGGTCGATATGGTCTTTTTCCACAAGACCTGCGTCTTCCAGCGCCCTGATTTCACGTCGCAAAATCTCGAGAACCGCCGGGTATTCATCGCGCATGTAGATAAAACAGGTGTCCGCCTCCACAGCCCAGGCCGCGATGAGCATACCTTCAAGAAAGACATGCGGCTCGCGCTCCAAGTAGTAGCGATCCTTGAATGTTCCCGGCTCGCCTTCATCGCCGTTCACGGCAAGATAGCGAGGCCCTTCGTTGGCGCGCACGAAGCCCCACTTCTTGCCGGAGGGGAACCCGGCACCGCCGAGCCCGCGCAAGCCGCTTTCAAGAATCTTCTCCTGAACGGCTTCCCAGTCGCCTCCCTCTCGCAACTGCGCCAGAATCTCGTAACCACCGGCTGAACGATACTCCGCAAGAGCTTGATATTCAGGAACATGTGCGTGTGTATCCCCCGCCGCGATGGCTGCCTCGGTTTTTTCCACAGTGGCGTTATCCACATGGTTATGCCCAAGCTCCAAAACGGGTGCCGTGTCGCACCGCCCCATGCAAGGCGCGCGCAGCACCCGTACGTCGGCAGGGTCGAGGCCGTCTTCCAGCGCCTGTTTGAGTTCCCGCGCACCGGCCAGCTCGCAGGAGAGCGAATCGCACACCCGGATCGTCAGGGCCGGCGGCGGTGTCTCACCTTCCTTGACGATGTCGAAATGCGCATAAAAACTCGCGACCTCGTAGATTTCCGCCTGAGAAATCCGCATTTCCTCTCCAAGCGCACGCATGTGGGCGGCCGACAGATGCCCATATTGGTCCTGGATCCTGTGCAGGTATTCAATCAGAAGATCGCGGCGACGTGGCGTATCACCCAGCAACGCCTGCACGTCGGACAGCGCCTCGTCATCGACCTGACGGCCCTTGGGCGTATGCCGCCCCTTCCCCTTGCCCGATTTCCAGACGCCCTTGCGCTCATCCAGTCCCATGTCTCACCTCATCTGCACTCCTGCGCATACCCTAGACATTGCGCCCGCATGTCGAACACCCAAAAACGACATCCAGCCCGTCCATTGCGCAGCCAAGAGGGGCTAAGTTTCATCCCGCCCTCAAAATGCCGTAAATTTCGCTATGCTATTACGCCAATCCTATCTCTTGCAGGGTAAACATGCTGCCTTTTGTCGTCGTGATACTGTCGAACGCCGGCCTCTTGCTCGCAGCCGCCTTTCTGGGCGGAGCCTGGGCCTGGGCGGCATTGCTTTACATTTCCGTGTTCACCGCCTTCATGGACAGGTTCGTCGCGCGGCTGCTTCCCGAAGGGTCGAAGGGGGCGGAGTTTCCTTCCGGAAGCCTGTTTTCCTCGGGTCTCGGCCTTTTGCATATCGCGCTCCTGCTCGCCGCGATCCATGGCCTGTCGAACACCGCCATGAGCCTTCCCGAGCGGATCGCCACCTTCCTCGCATTCTCGCTCTTCTTTGGCCAGGTCTCGCATCCAAACGCCCACGAGCTGATTCACCGCAGCGGGAGATTTGCCCGCCGCCTGGGGAGGCTCGTTTATGGTACGATGCTCTACGGCCATCATGCCAGTACGCATGTGCTGATCCACCATGTACATGTCGGCACTGATAAAGACCCCTGCACCGCGCGCAAGGGTGAGGGCTTCTATCGCTATTTTCTCCGCATCTGGCCGGCCGTTTTCGTCTCCGGGCTCAGGGCCGAGAACGCGCGCCGTGCCCGCGCGGCATCTCGACCTGCCCTGCATGCACATCCCTATGCACTCGATCTTGCGGTCGCGATCGCCACGCTCGCGGCGGCCGCCTGGATCGGCGGGGCCGGAGGCGTCGTCGCGCTGTTGGCCATCGCCCTTTATGCACAGCTTCAGATCGCCATGGCCGATTACGTCCAGCACTATGGCCTGGCCCGACGGCTGCGCGCGAATGGAAAGCCCGAACCCGTGGGCCCACGGCATTCGTGGAACACACCGCATTGGTATAGCTCGGCCCTGATGCTCAACGCGCCGCGCCACTCGGACCACCACATGAACCCGCAGCGCCCCTTTCCCGCGCTGGCACTCGAAGAAGACACCATGCCGACCTTGCCGCATTCACTGCCGGTCATGGCAACGATCGCGCTCTTTCCCCCGCTTTACCGGCGCGTGATGAAACGAGAGCTTGCGAACTTGCCAGAGGATCGCCGCGCAGCTTAGACTGTGGGCATGCGAATTTTCCATCTTGCGCTCCTTTTTTGCCTGACGGTCGGCGTCGCCGCGGCAGAAGAGCGCATGAACGGCACGGAGTTCGACGCCTTCACCCTCGGAAAAACCTTTACTTATGGCAATCGCGGCGGGCCTTACGGCGCCGAGGCCTATCTTGAAGATCGCCGCGTTCGATGGTCCTTTCTCGACGGCGAATGCAAGGCCGGCTACTGGTATGAAACCGACGAAAGCCTGATCTGCTTCGTCTATGAGGACCGGCCCGATGAGCCGCAGTGCTGGTCATTCTTCATGCGCGACGGCCGGCTGGTCGCAACTTTCGAAAGCAACGACAGGTCGACAGAACTCTACCAGATCGACAAATCCGATGAGCCTCTGATGTGTCATGGCCCGAAGATCGGTGTCTGAAGTCAGCGCAGCCTCGGCGGCTTATCGGGGTCACTGCCTGGTGTGACGATCTCGGGCTTGGCAGGCTGAGGAATGTCGAAGCGGAGACCGACCCGAGCAAACTGCGCCCTCAAGCTCTCGCTTTCATTGAAAAAAGCAACGTCCATCACCTTGTCCTCCAAACCTGAGAACACCAGTGCCTCGCTCGCGGCCTTTGCCAGGGCCGCCTGCGCGGGCTCCTCGGCGCCGATGATCGCAAGCATCATCCCGCCACTTTCGCGACCGCAAAGATAGGCCGCATTCGCAAGCCCTGCCGCCCGGCCGAGCTTGGCATCGAGCGCATGCAGCAACACGTCCGGCACATCCGGGCTGACGAGCGCGCCCAGCCCAGTGGTCGGCGCTTGCAGCGCGGGCGGCGCGGAGCTGAGAACCTCGGTCGTCCATGTCATGGCCGCAGGGGGAAGCATGATCGAGGATGGGGCAACGTCCAGGTTGAAAGCCAATCCCGCCCCCTCGCTGGAGAGCATCTGCGCAAGAATGCGCCCCGAGATTGCCGCGTAGGGCGCGACGCCGCCTGCAAACTGCGTCAGCCGCGCAGCCGTGTCGAACCCGAGGACGTAATTCACGCCCTCGTAGGTGAATGGTTTCGGCTCGATGGAATCCTCCCCGGCCTCGACTTCAAGTAGAACGTAAATCTCGCTGTCTGCCAGCAAAGAGTAAAAACTCAGGCGTAGCTCGTCGTCTTCCGGGTGCGCATCCATGGCCTCATAGGCCGTGTCCAGAATTGTCAGCTCGCTCATCACCGGGTCCTGTCACCTCTCACGCAAAGAGCATCAGTTGCCCGCTGCGCATGTTAACCTGTTCTCACCTAATCCGCTGAAAACTGCGCGACAAGCGGAAAGCCGGATCAGGAATTATTTCTAGGGTTATCGAAATAATTCTTGTCACGGCCCCATATTTCTATATTTCTATAAATATGAAAATGAATGATTCGACACCCGACCACGATCTGGCGATCATCGCCTCGACATTCGCCGCCCTCGGCAGTGAACAGCGTCTGAACGTGCTGCGCACCCTGGTCCGCGCAGGCCCCGAAGGGCTCAGCATCGGGGATCTCGGCGCCCGCACGGGCGTTTCGGGCTCCACACTGACCCATCACATGAAGATTCTCTCGCAAGCAGGCCTCGTCACCCAGGTCCGCCACGGCCGCAGGATCATCTGCGCCGCGGTGGCCTTCGACGAGCTGCGCGCCCTGTCACAATTCCTCCTGCGCGAATGCTGCGCCGATCTGCCCGAGGGCCCGTCCCGAGACAACACTCACACAGAAAGCAAAAACCATGACTGATCTGTCCTCCCCAAGCCCAAAGCGCTTTTCCCTTGGCAAGATAGACAAGGCCTGGCTTGCCCTTGCCCTGATCATCCTCGCTGTCGCGATTTTCGGCTTTGAGCATCTCCAGCCCATGATGATCTCAGCGTTCTCCGCGCTCGGGCGGACCGCACCCTATATCGCGTTTGCCGTGTTCGCCATCGCCTATCTCAAGGCCACGGGCGCCGAAAACCTTCTGGGCAAGGCCTTCGAAGGCCGCGAGGTCTACATGATCATGATGGCCGCCCTGATCGGCGGTATCTCACCCTTTTGTTCCTGCCAGGTCATCCCCTTCATCGCCGCTCTGCTCGCCGTGGGCGCGCCGCTCTCGGCGGTCATGGCTTTTTGGCTGGCTTCCCCCCTGATGGACCCGGCGATGTTCTCGATTACGGCAGGCGGCATCGGTTTTGACTTCGCCCTTGCCAAGACAGCATCGGCTGTCGGTATCGGCCTGCTCGGCGGTGCCGGAACGATGCTGTTCAAGCAGTCGGCGCTCTTCGCCAGCCCCCTGCGCGAAAAGCCTGCCGTGGGCGGTTGCTGCAGCGCCAAGTCTCCTTTCTCGGAGAAACCTCGCTGGAAATTCTGGGAAACTTCCGAGCGCCGCGTCATCTTCCGGGACAACCTCGTGGAAAACGGTGTCTTCCTGGTCAAGTGGCTGCTTCTGGCTTACACGCTCGAGTATCTCATGGTCACTTTCGTGCCCGCAGAAGCCATCGCCTCGGTCCTGGGCGGCGAAGGTCTGCGTCCGATCGTGCTCGGTGCGCTCGTGGGTGCCCCGGCCTATCTCAACGGCTATGCCGCGGTGCCGCTCGTGGCCGGGCTGCTCGAACAGGGCATGGCGCCGGGCGCAGCGATGTCCTTCGTGCTCGCCGGCGGTGTCTCCAGCATCCCTGCAGCCATCGCGGTCTGGGCTCTGGTGAAGCCCCGTGTGTTCGCTGCCTATCTTGGCTTTGCCTTCCTCGGCGCTCTGATCGCGGGCGTTGCCTGGCAGGCCATCAGCTGACCATAGACGCACCCCGCCAAAGAGCCGTCCGCCATCACGCGGGCGGCTTTCCGCGTTCGGGGCCTGCTGGCTGGGCGAACGCATGTCGCGCAGGCCATGAAATCGCTTGGGATTAGGTCTTAATTTTGTCAAAAACCACTGTATAGTAAGGGGAAACAATAACGCGGCCAGAACGCAAAAAGTATAAGAACTCTTAGTAATAAACGGTTACTAAGGCCTGGCCGGAGCAGAAACGGGGCCTCGATGCTCGAGTTCGACAATGTCAGCAAGTCCTTTTGGACGGGCACACAACGAAAGGTGATCCTCGATCGGGTCTCCTTGCGTGTTGAACTCGGCAATTCTCTGGGCATCCTCGCGCCCAACGGCACGGGCAAGACCACGCTCATCAACATGATGTCCGGTCTTGAGAAACCCGATGAAGGGACGATCACCCGCAGCTGCAAGGTGAGCTTTCCTCTGGGGTTCATGGGCGGCGTCGTGGCGCGGCACTCGGCCGTCGAGAACAGCCGCTATATCGCCCGCCTCTACGGGCTCGATCCGGATTACGTGGAGGCTTTCTGCCGTTGGCTTTGCGGCCTTGGGGAGTATTTCGATCAGCCCCTGGGAACCTACAGCTCGGGCATGCGCGCGCGGTTCTCCTTCGCCCTGCTGCTCGCGCTCGATTTCGACATGTATCTCATCGATGAAGGTATGCCGGCCTCGACCGATGTCGAGTTCAACAAGAAGGCTGGCGACATCCTGCGCGAACGCCTGCGCACGACAACCGTCGTGATCGTCTCCCACCAGCCGCAGACGCTCGAGCGTTTTGCGCGCTCCGCCGCCGTGCTGCATCACGGGCAACTAGACATGTTCGACACCCTTGAAGAAGCGAAACAGCTCTATGACTACCAGACCCAAAGCTAGAAAGTTTCGCATCCGCCGCACAGGCGAAAGCCCGGCCGCCGCGCGCGAGCCGGAGGGCGACGCCGCGCGCAAGCAGCAAGCGTCCGAAACAGGCAAGCCCGAAACACGCAGGCCAGAAACACGCAGGCCCGAAACATCCACACCGGAAACATCCACACCCGAAACATCCGCGCCCCAAGCATCCGCGCCCCAAGCATCCGCGCCAAGGCAGGAAACGCGTGACGGTATGGTCTCCTCCGCGCGCGAGACCCAGGCTGAAACCGACATCGACGCGATCCGCAAGGAAGGGCTGACCGGGCGTCAGCTGCGCATGGCGCGCCGCATGGCCCAGAAGCATGGCCTCGCCCCGATTTCCGACTTCGATGCCGTCCGGCAGCTGCGCCTGAAGGGCGTTGACCCGTTCCAGAGCGCCAACACGCTCGAGCTTGTCGTTCCCGGCAAGGAAGAGGGCGGCGACACCGAAGAAGCCGACCCCAATCCCGGCATGGGAAAGATCCAGCTCCCGCAAACGATCAAGGCCGATACGGCCAAGGTCCCCTCGACCGAACTTCACACCAACGAGCGCCGCATCGCCGAGATCAGCGATATCCAGCGCGATATCGCCAAGCGCCGCCGCAAGCGTCTCGTCCTTCTGCTCGCGCGGCTTACGGCTTTCGTCTTCCTGCCCACGATGCTTGCCGGTTGGTATTACTACACGATCGCCACCCCGATGTATGAAACCAAGACAGAGTTTCTCATCCAGCAAGCCGATGGTGGCGGCGGCGGTGGCGGCCCGCTGAGCGGACTGATCCCCTCGCAGCTTGCGAACAGCCAGGAGAGCATCGCCGTCCAGTCCTACCTGACATCGAAGGATGCCATGATCCGCCTGGACGACGAACTTGGCTACAAGGACCATTTTGCACAATCGGAAATCGACCCGATCCAACGCCTCGAAGAGGAGGCGACAAACGAAGCTGCGCACAGTGTCTACAAGAAGAACGTGAAGATCGGCTACGACCCGACCGAAGGCGTTGTGCGCATGGACATTGTCGCCGCCGATCCGCAAGTCGCCACCGAGTTTTCCAAGGCGCTCATCGGCTACGCGGAAGAGCGCGTCGATGCCCTCAGCCAACAGATCAGAAACGACGCGATGCGCGATGCACGCAGAAACCTGGAAACCGCGCGCGAGGAGCGCGAGCAGGCGCAGGCAGAGCTGATCCGCCTGCAGGAAATCTACAGTGCCGATCCGACTGAACAACTCGCCGCTCTGCGCTCGCAAATCACGACATACGACCAGGAGCTGGTTGAAAAGCGTCTCGCCCTGCAGGCTCTGCTCGACAATTCACGCCCGAACCAGGCCAAGGTCGACGGCGCCCGCGGAGATGTGCGGCGGCTCGAGAACGTTCTGGACGAACTCAAGGCGCGGATGGTGGAGCCCGACGAATCCGGCCTCTCTCTTGTCCAGCAAAGCACCGAGATCGAACTGGCCCGGGCAGACCTCGCCAGCGCCGACACCTTTCTGCAATCAGCCTTGCAAGGTGAGAAACAAGCCGCACTCGAAGCTGGCCGGCAGGTCCGCTACCTGACGGTTCCAGTGCGGCCCGTTGCCTCAGAAGCGCCCAGCTACCCCCGCAAGTTCGAAAACACCTTGCTGGCCTTCCTGATCTTCTCGGGAATCTACCTGATGGTCTCGCTGACGTCCTCTATCCTGCGTGAACAGGTTTCAAACTGAGCGGAGTTCCCCTTTCTTCGCCGCCG
>JAWLEL010000071.1:0-9620 GCA_041686165.1 Lentibacter sp. | reverse complement strand
GCCCGGAAATGAGCGCGGTGCTCAGTGCACGAGGAGGAGTGACAGCAGGCCGACGAGGATCAGGCTCAGCGCCCAGATGACATCGAGGTTGAACCAGCTCCGCGAGAGGAACTTGAGCCCGAGCCAGTGATAGACCCCGAGGGCCATGGCGCCTCCCGAGAGGGCCATGGCCAGGGTATGCGCCAGCGCCACGGCGACGGCGACGGAGAGGCTGCCTGCCATCAGGCGATCGGCGGCCGCGTGGCCGGCATCGGTCTGAACCGTCTCGCATATCCCCAGGTAGATCGGCACGATCATCAGCCCTGCACCATGGGCCATCGCCACGAGAAAGGACCAGAGCATGAGCCGCGAGGGCGGCACGCGCGCAAGAAAGCGCGGGTGACGGCGGCTGATCAGCAGGTAAAGGCCGAGCGCGATCACAAGGCAGGCTGCGGCGGTCTGGATGATGCCTTGCCACGCGACAAGGAAGAACAGCATCGAGAACGGCAATAGGATCGCCGCCATGGCCAGAAGATGCCCGGCCGCAAGCGCGGCGAGCGCCTTGTAGAGGCTGCGCCGCGAGCGGTCCATCAGGGCGGCCGAGACGGCAAGGGGCCACCCCATGCCAGGGTTGATCCCGTGGTATATTCCGGAGGCTATGACGGCCCACCAAAGGGCCGCCGCCGTGTTTATCCCGTCCACGCGTCAGACAGATGGGTAGCAGAAGCTATCCGTCGAACAATCTCCGCCTTCCAGGCGGATCTGGTGGCTGCGGTAGCCCTTCGGGAAATCCACGTAGAAATCCTTGTCCAGTTCCAGCCCGCCGCCTTCGCCGACATTGGCCATGACCATCTGCCCGCCTTCTTCACCGGGGTAGAACTGGTCATCCCATGTGGAATAGAGCGAATTGGTCCAATAGACCCGTTTGCCATCACGGCTGATCTCGACCATCTGGGGCCCGAAGGCGAACGGCTTGCCGTTGGGGTGCTTGGCGCCGCGCGCAATGCCACCGAGCTCGACCTTGCCGGCCAGCGTGGGGTTCATCGGGTCTGACACGTCGTATTGGTGCATCTCGCCGAGGCCCCAGCAGGCGACGTAGAGATACTTGTCGTCGAGTGAAAGGTCGATGTCCGTCACCAGCGGCGGAACGGCCTCGAAGCCTTGCAGGAGCGGGGGCAGGTTTTCCGCCTTCTCGGGACGGGGGTCGATCGTGATGGTTTTCTTGGCCTCGAAGGTCCCGTCATCCTTCTGCCACCATGTGAAGATCGCGCCTTGCAGGTTGGTCGTATCCACGACCACGCCGCAGAAGCCGTAATCCTTGGAAGGATCATGCGCGGGGCGGATTTCCAGCGCCATCTGGTAGTTCTCGCCGAAGTCGATGGTCTGGACGTTCTTGCGTTCGCGCAGGTTCCAGAAATGGATCGAGTGGCCGTATTTGTTGCCCAGAAGGTCCTCGGGAACGATACCGTTCTCGAACTGTGGTGGCAGGCCCCATTCAGAGCTGACCATGTAATCGCGCGGCAGGTTCCACCAGAAATCATAGTGCTTGTCCTGGCTGCCCCTGTCCATCTCGTAGCGGCCGAGGATCTCGAAGGTCTCGCAATCCATGATGAAGATGCCGGGCGGGCCATCTGTCCCGTCCTCGCCGCCGCCACCGAGCGTGCTGACATAGATGCCTTCGGGGCCACAGTGGATCGTGTGGGGGCGTGAGTAGCCCGTCTTGGAGAAGACCTCTTCGGGCTCGATGATCTTGTGGATCTTTGCTTTCAGCGGCTCTTTGACGTCGATGACGTAGATCCGGCTCGAGCGGATGCCGGGGATGATCAGGTAGCGCCGTTCCAGAAAGGCGTGGCCGGTCAATGGCGAGAGCGCCGAGGAGCAGGCGTTCCAGCCGAAATGGTGAAACTCGTCACCCTTGTTTGGCATGATGAGCTGATGAACGATCTCTCCGTAGCTCTTCGAGTTCGGGTCCACATCCACCACGGCAAGCCCGTCGGGCTGGCTGCCGTCGGGGCTGAGCATCAGCGTGAAGGCAAGCGTTTCGGCGGGCGCTTCCATGGCCAGCTTCGGGGTGGCGTGAAATGTCGGGTCTGGCCTCAGGTTCATCAGATTCTCCTCCCAATCGATTGAACAGTGCTGCGACATGCTGTCACAGTTCAAAATGTCAGGCAAATAAAATTGCGCAGGCTGGGCGGTCATTGAAACCAAGTTACGCGCAATGTTTGATTTTTTTCCGAAAAGTCGATGCGGTCGCATACCGAGCCAAACATCGGGCCAAATATCGGACGCGAGGAAACCGCGGCCATGGCCCCCAGGCTCCGGGAGGGGGCCTTTTCCTCGAAAAGCAGTGGTACTGGCGCTCTGGAAAGGCTTTACGAAAAGGTCAAACGCGGCTGCGCGCTGCCGCGAGCCAGACGAGCGCGAGGGCGAGGGAGGCGAGGGCGTTCCAGCTCGGCATCGACAGGCCCAGCATCTCCCAGGCGACCTCGTCGCAGCGGACAACGGGCGTGTTGCGGATCTGATCGAGAAGCGCATCCACGCCCAGCCCCTCCATTGACGCCGACGAACAGCTTGCCGGCCCCTCCCAGAACTTGCGCTCGACGCCGGTGTGATAGATGCCGATGCCGGCTGTCGTCAGCGCGGCGAGTGCGCCAAGAAGCGGCCAGAGGCGCCCCGGGATGGCAAGGGCAATGAGGGCGATCACGATGGCTGCGATATGCGGGTAGCGCTGCCAGTAGCACAGCTTGCAGGGCGGCATCTCGCCAATATACTGGAAGCCGAGCGCGCCCAGCATCATGGCGGCCGAGCCGAGGCCTGCGAGGATGATGAGAGTGGGGCGCGAGAGGGTCATATGTATTTCACCACGTAGAATCCGCCGATCAGCAACAGAACGAACAAGGCGAACATAAGCCCGAGACGGCGCTCGATAAAGACGCGAATGGGGGCACCGTATTTCCACAAAAGGCCAGCCACCACGAAGAAGCGCAGGCCCCGGGCGATGATCGAGGTGACGATGAAGGTGGCGAGCGGCATGCCTGTCCAGCCCGACATGATCGTGATGACCTTGTAGGGGAAGGGCGTGAGCCCCGCGATGAGCACGGCCCAGAAGCCGACGCCGTTGAAGCGTTCGTTGAACTCGGCGGCGGCCTCGGCCTTGCCGAGGCTTTCGAGAACAGGCTGGCCCAGCGTCTCGAAAGCAAGCGCGCCGATGGCATAGCCCAGAAGCCCGCCGATGACCGAGGCCGTGAGCGCGACGGTGGCGATGAGCCAGGCGCGCGAGGGGCGGGCGAGGATCATCGGGATCATGAGAATATCGGGCGGAATCGGGAAGACTGACGCCTCGATGAAGGCGACGAAGGCAAGCGCCCACAGCGCCTGAGGATGCTCGGCGAGGCGCATCGTCCAGTCGTAAAGGGCGCGCAACATGTCTCTGCTCGGTTTTTTATCGTTGTTTCGACCATAGGGCCGGGAAAATGGACTGGCGTCAAGCCTTTGCTCGCATGTAATCATGTAAACAAGGCCGCGCGGCGGCCGAAGAGCGGGAGGGCGCAGATGGGTGTCGTGATAGCGGGCGCGGGGATTGGCGGGCTCACGCTGGGGCTGACGCTCCATCAACTCGGCATCCCTTTTCGCATCTTAGAGGCGGTGAAAGAAATCAGGCCCCTCGGCGTCGGGATCAACGTGCAGCCCCATGCGATCCGCGAGCTTTTCGAGCTGGGGCTTGAAGAGGAGCTTGAGCGGGTCGGGCTGCGGACGCGGGAAGTGGCCTATTTCTCGGCGCAGGGCGGCGAGATCTGGCGCGAGCCGCGCGGCATCTTCGCCGGCTACAACTGGCCGCAATACTCGATCCATCGCGGGGAAATGCAGATGCTGCTGCTGCGCGCGCTGAGGGCACGCGCGGGCGAGGCATGCATCCGCATGGGCGCGGCCGTGAGCGGCTGGACAGAGCACGAGCGCGGGATCGACGTGATGCTGGAGGACCGGGCCAGCGGCGCGGCGCTCGGGGTGGAGCGAGGCGAGGTGCTTGTCGCCGCCGACGGGATCAACAGCCGGGCGCGGGCGGTGCTCTATCCCGAAGAGGGACCGGCCCATTGGGGCGGCACGATGATGTGGCGCGGTATCACGCGCGCGCCTGCTTTCCTGAGCGGGCGGACAATGGCGATGGCCGGGCGCAAGGCTTGCAAGTTCGTCTGCTACCCGATCCATGATCATGGCGACGGGACGATGCTGATCAACTGGATCGCCGACCGCGCCATGCCAGAGGGCTATGACTGGCGCAGGCAGGACTGGAACCGCGCAGGCAAGCTCGAGGATTTCCTGCCGGCCTTCGAAGACTGGCATTTCGACTGGCTCGACGTGCCGGCCGTGATCCGGGGTGCGGAGAGTGTCTTCGAGTACCCGATGGTGGACCGAGAGCCGCTGCCGCGCTGGAGCCACGGGCGGATGACGCTCCTGGGCGATGCGGCGCATGCAATGTATCCCATTGGCTCGAACGGGGCGAGCCAGGCGATCCTCGATGCGCGCGTGCTGGGCGCCGAACTGGCGCGGCACGGGCTGAACGGGGATGCGCTTGAGGCCTACGATGACAGGCGCCGCGAGACGGTCAATGCGCTGGTGCTGGCCAACAGGGGCGACGGGCCGGACAAGGTTCTGGACGTGGTGGCGGAGCGGGCGCCGGAGGGCTTCGGACATATCGGGGAGGTGATGAGCGCCGGGGAGCTTGAAGAGGCGGCCGCGGGCTACAAGAAGATCGCGGGCATGGATGTCGAAGCGCTCAATGCGCGCGGGCCGATCGTGACGCCCTGAGACCTCGTTGAAATTTGTGCTTTTCCACCGCCCTGCAAAAGGCTAAACCGCCTCCGCGCACATCAAGCATGTGCCCGAGTGGCGGAATGGTAGACGCAGGGGATTCAAAATCCCCCGATGGCAACATCGTGTGGGTTCGAATCCCACCTCGGGCACCAATCCTGCGCCGCAGCTTGCGGCAAGCGTCGGCTTTTCGGGTGATGTGCAGGGCGGAGAAGACGGGGCGGCGAAGACAGGGCGAATCGGCCGGTCGCAGGTGTCCTGCATTTTCAGAAAATTCGTAGCGATTCGGCTGCACCGATTTATGACAGTTTCCATTCACCGTGTTCAATCAGGGCGTCTATTTCCGATTGGTTCGGGATTGGTCATCAATGAATCGCCACATTTTTCCCGCATAGCGTGTAAATGCGACTAAGATGAGGCACGGTTAATTGTTTCCCGAATGTAGACAGTCTCACCAAGAAGCTGCGCGACTGCTCCCCTGGGACGATATCGGTTCCAGCCAACTATACTTGCCTGAAGAGCGGATTATCCGGTGGAGAGTATTTGGAAACAATGAGCGGATTCAGAGGTTTCAGAACGTCAATCCAAGCCTGCGTCAAGGGGCTCCGAAGACAGCCGCGGCCTCATTCCGGACAAATTTGTCTTTTGATGAAGCCGAAGAATCCGTATGAATGAGATGCCCAACTTGGGGGGCGTAAAGAGTAGGTCACGGGGGCGACCGCTAGTCTGCGAAGCATCGGTAAGATGCGAAAAGAGCTGCCGTATCTTTCGGGTATGGCGGGGAGTGCTACCTCGTTCAGGGGCGAAGCTCTCCCGTTTGCTGCCGCAAACCTTTTCGTCTGTTCGATATCATGCGTCGTGAAAGAATAACGGTGCACCCTTGCGTGTATCTCATTCGGTCGACGGGCATGTCGTCCGTTACAAGAAAGAGGGTTTGATAATGCCTGATCTGACACTGGACTGGGGAGCGTTTGGCCCCTTCGGCACGAACGTAAGCGGCAACGAGACGGTGGACACCGGGGGCGTGAACGTATCCGTCGGCTTTACCGCGCAGGACGAAGACGCGAGCGCCGTCACCATCAACGCGCCCGGCTATGTCGGCCCCGATGAGCCTTTCGACGATCAATCCTTCCTCAAGCTTGTAGGTGACGGCGGCGATGGGGATGTCGTCGACACATCGATCACGACGATCGACTTCTCCTCGAGCGATGATCTCTATGCTGACGAGGTTCAGAATGTCGAGTTCCGCCTCAATGATATTGACGGCGGCGGCGACGACATCGACCCCGGCACACCCGACCACCAGGACATCGTCACGGTCCGCGCCTATGACGCGGAAGGCAATGAAGTGCCCGTGAGCTACTCCTCCGGCAGCGCGGTCGACGAGGCTGGCAACACGCTCACCGGCGGCGACACGAATTTCGACTTCCAGGATGGTGATGCTTCGACCCTCGTCAGCATAGCCGGGCCTGTCTCGCGCATCGAGATCGAATACGAGAACGGCGATATCGGTGAGCAGGCCGTGATGGTCTCCGACGTGCATTTCGAGACGATAGATGCCGGTGACAACCTGGCTCCGACAGCTGCTCCCGATAATGCGAGCACCGAGGAAGACACGGCTGTCATCGTGGATGTCACCAGCAACGACACGGACCCCGAAGGCGACGATCTGACGGTGAGCGGCGTGAGCGATCCCGCCAACGGCTCGGCGACGGTCAACACGGATGGCACGGTAACCTATACGCCTGATACGGGCTTCGTGGGCTCGGACAGCTTCGACTACACCATCGAGGACGAGGCCGGAAACACGTCGACCTCGACTGTCTCGGTATCGGTCGGGGAGGGGGATGGCGATCCGCGCATCGACACTGATGTGTTCCCCGTCGACCCGACGCTGCAGCCGCTCGATCCGCTTGACGGCCAGGACGAGGACCCCGACCCCGAGGATGATCGCGATCTCGTCAACGGGACAGATGCGGCGGAGACCTTCTCGACCGGCGACGACTCCGACACGATCATCGCAGGTGGCGGCAATGACACGATCGAAGGCGGCATCGACGATGATCTGATCTCCGGCGGCGCCGGTGATGACCTGATCACGGACGTGCAGGGCGCCGACACCGTCGAGGGCGGGAGCGGTGATGACACGATCACTGTTGGCACCGATACCTTCTCGGACTATGAAGGCGACGATCCGAACTTCGGACCGGGCACCTTCCTGACCGATACGCTCGGCTTCACATCGGACGGCAACACGGACGATGGGCGCGACTCCGTCCTCGGCGGCGCGGGCAATGACGTGATCGAGACCGGTGACGATAGCGATACGATCTATGGCGGCACGGGCAACGATACCATCGACGCAGGTATCGACGACGATCTGGTCTACGGTGGCTCGGGCGACGACAGCATCCTCGGCGGCCATGGCTCCGACAGCATCTACGGAGAAGACGGGGACGATTACATCGACGCCAGCGCAGCCACCAGCGGGCTGGACTTCTCCAACGAGCCGGACGCGACGGACCCCGTTCCCGAGAACGACCGCGATTATGTCGAAGGTGGCGCGGGCAACGATACGATCCTTACAGGCGATGACGCGGATACGATACGCGGCGGCGCAGGCGACGATGTGATCGACGCAGGGATCGACGATGACGATATCATCGGCGGCACGGGCAATGACAGCATCATGGGCGGCGCAGGCGACGATACGATTGTCGGCGCGCTCGGCGACGACACGATGATCGGTGGCGATGGCGCGGATTACATGGACGGCGTGGTCGGGGATGATCTCTTCTCCGGTGGCGGCGGGGCCGACACCATGCTCGGTGGCCAGGGCCGTGATACCTTCACCGATATCTCCGGTGGCGATGTGGTCGACGGCGGCTCAGGCCCGGGCGGCGAGCGAGAGGATGGCATTCCGAATGATTGGGACACGCTCGATCTGACTGGTGCGGCGCTGACGGAGAACCCGAACGGGACGCTCAATGTCACCTATACCTCGGACGACCGTGAAGACGGGTTCGTCGAGTTCCGCGACGAGGACGGCAACATCACCTCGACGATGGAGTTCGAGGAAATCGAGAATGTCGTGCCCTGTTTCACGCCCGGCACGGCGATCGCGACACCGCGCGGCGAGCGTCTCGTGGAAGACCTCAAGGTCGGTGACAAGATCATCACCCGTGACAACGGCATCCAGGAAATCCGCTGGATCGGCCAGCGCCAGATGTCGGGTCACGAGCTTGCCCGCGCGCCTCACCTGCGCCCGATCCTGATCCAGAAGGGGTCGCTCGGTCATAACCTGCCGGAGCATGACATCCTTGTCAGCCCGCAACACAGGCTTCTGATCAACAATGATCGCACCTCGCTCTATTTCGAGGAAACGGAAGTTCTGGCTGCGGCCAAGCACCTGACGGATCTGAAAGGCGTCGATGAGGTGGGAACGCTGGGCGTGACCTATGTGCACTTCATGTTCGACAACCATGAAGTGGTCCTGTCGAACGGGGCATGGACGGAGAGTTTCCAGCCCGGTCAGACTGTCATCGACGGCCTTGGCACCGAACAGCGTCAGGAAATCTTCGAGCTCTTCCCCGAGTTGGAGACGGAAGACGGCGTGAAGGACTACGCCGCGGCCCGCCGCTCGCTCAAGAAGCACGAAGCCAAGCTTCTGGTGCGCTGAAGCCAGGATCCCGAGCCAGCCGCGGGCGATGCGCCTGCGGCTGCTTACCCATGACATACGCATATGCAGCACCCTTCGCCTCCGTGAGGCGAGGGCACCGGGAAGGCGCGTCTCGCGCCTTCCCGACTTGCGTTTGAAGGGGGCACGTCTCTCAAGGCACTGGCCGGGCGACGGTCTGCAAGGCGAGTCTCGACATTTTTCAGAGAGTTGGCGCAATCGCGTCGCAATCATGCCGCAAAGGGCCTCTAGCTGCGAAGCACAAGTTGCAGTTTGATCGGGGGGCTGGTGTGCCGAAGGTGACGGGATATTTCGAAAACCATGTGTCGCATTACGCGACGGGCGTGCAGGATACTCAGCATCAAGATACTGTTTACCGGCCCAGGCCTGTGCGTGGTGGCTTCGGACAGGACAGGCTGATCGGCCATGGCCCGAGGCCATCTTGCGAGGTGATCGACCTGAGCGCCTTTGGCGACGGGCTCACGCTCACGGTGCTCGGCAGGGGCTGTGGCGAGATTTCCGACGGGATTGATGCCATCGTGTTTCGCGATGTCGAAAAGATCATTCTGCCGGACGAGATGCATGACGCCATCGTGCCCAATCTTCAGGCGTATCGAGATCAAGGGTTGCACGTGTGCCTGGCAGGAGGTGAAGCCGTAGCGCCGTCGGGAATCGCCGCAGAATAGCTGCGGCGCCGGTATCGCCGTGCAGCGCGGCAAACTCCGGCAGATAGCGTGACGCGAATATCACCGGGTGGCCGGCCGTGCCGTCCTCCGCGCAGGCGCGCAGGATCGTGCCGGGCGGGGCCGCCTCGAAGCTGCGCCAGAGCGCGCCTATGTCGTCTGCCTCCACGGCGGGCATGTCGGGCGGGAGCACCATCAGGGCGCTTTTTTCAGAAACCACTGCGGCCCCGGCCCGCAGGGAGGCGGCCATGCCGTCCGAAGCGTCCGGGACGATGACCGTTTCAACGGGGAGTTCTTCGAGCGCCTCGGCGCGCGGGTGAGAAGCCTCGGGCAGGGTGACGATGACGCGCTGCGCGCTCTCAAGGGCGCGCGCGGCCATCACGCGCAGGCAGGGCGCGCCGCCGACGTCTTCCAGCAGCTTGTCGCCACCACGCATCCGGCTGGAGGCCCCGGCGGCGGGAAGCAGGACGGTC
>JAWLEL010000070.1:0-9850 GCA_041686165.1 Lentibacter sp. | reverse complement strand
TTGCAGGCTGCGGCGATCCGCTGCGCGAAGTGGCGCGGATCGACGAGGTTGCGCTTCCCGAGGGCCCCGCCGAGGAGGCGGTCCTTGCTGCGCCGGAGGCCGACGACCGGCCACTCTTGGCGCGGATTTTCGCTGGACGCCGTCCCGCCCCGGAGGGGAATGATGCGCCTGAAGAGGATGCGGGAAGTCCGGCGAAGACATCCGGCGGCACATCCAAAGCCGAGCAGGACGCGGCCGCTGCCCCGCGTGCGCCCAAGCGCCGGGGCGTGCTGGGCTGGTTCACGCGGCAAAGTGACGAACGGACGACCAGGACCGAATTGCCCGGGGCGGAAAATATCGCGCCGGGCGATGGAGAGGCCTCCCGCGCGCCGGAGCGAACGCGAAGGGCCGAGGAAGAGGCCGGTTCAGGAATCTTCGGTGGATTGTTCGGCAAGCGCAAGGCCGCACGGCTGACCGGGCCCGAGGCCGACGAGGTCGCGCCCGGCACGCAGCTTGCCTTCGGAGAGATCGCAGGCGTCTGCGCGATCAGCCGCAGGGAGCTGGGCAGGCAAGTCGCGCGCTCGGGCGGCGGCAAGGGCAAGTATCGCCTTCATGACAGTGCCCCGGGCAGCACGGCGATGCGTCCTTTCTACATCACGGGGTTCGACGATGGCTGCCCGCGCACCGTCACCGCCGCGCTGGCGATCTTCGGGTCGGCTTCGCATTACGAGGCGCTGCGCGAGAGCGGGGCCAAGAAAGGACGCGACAAGGGCGCAGCCGACAAGGCCTATGACAAGGCGCGGCGCAAGCTCTGCGGCGCGCGTATCGGAAAGGACTGCGGCGCGATGGCGGGCGAGCTCGAGGCGGAAACGGCTTTCCTGACTGTCTATGACCGCTTCGGCACGGCGCGGAACTGGCGCGATATTCTCCTGCATGACGGGGCCGTGCTGGCCATGGATGAAAGCTGAGGTGTTGCGCGTCTTCGGGCTTGTTGCCCATTTCGCGTTAACCTTTGCCCCGGTGCCCTGCGGTGCACAGGCGGTGCACGGGGGGTGCACAGGATGTCACCCCCCGTTTTCGCGGGTCAACGGCCAATCGTGAGCAGGGCGCGCGCTAGTAGTGAGGCGGGCGTTCTTCGCCGCCGAAGATATGCTCGCCTTCCGATTTCTGGCGGTTCGCCTCGGCCTCCATGAGCACCTGAACACGGCGCGTGAGCAGCGAGATTTCCTTGTCCTGCCGTGCGATGACCGCCGACAGCTCGTCGGTGATACGTTCAAGATGGGCGACTTTTTCTTCGAGTTTGTTCATGCGTTTTCCTTACACTCTGGCCGCGCCGGACGAAAGCCCGCCTTGCCCCCCGCGCGCCCATGAGATAAGGCCTGCGCCAAAGCCTGACCGCAAGGGACAGACCCATGGCAAAGCAGAAAAAAGCCCCGCGCCCCAAGGCGGAAACGCCCAAGGGCTTCCGCGATTATTTCGGCAGCGAAGTGACCGAGCGCGCGGAGATGCTGCGCAAGATCACCGGGGTCTACCATGCCTATGGGTTCGACGCGCTGGAAAGCGCTGCGGTGGAGACTGTCGAGGCGCTGGGCAAGTTCCTGCCCGATGTCGACCGGCCCAATGCGGGCGTCTTCGCATGGCAGGAGGCCGACGACGAGAAATGGCTGGCCCTGCGCTATGATCTGACCGCCCCGCTGGCCCGCGTCTATGCCCAACACCGCAACGACTTGCCGACGCCCTACCGCCGCTATGCCATGGGCCCCGTCTGGCGCAACGAGAAGCCGGGGCCTGGGCGTTTTCGCCAGTTTTATCAATGTGATGCGGATACTGTCGGGACAGCTTCGCCCGCCGCCGACGCCGAGATATGCGCGATGCTGGCTGACTGTCTGGAGACGGTGGGCATCCCGCGCGGGGATTACGTGATCCGCGTCAACAACCGGAAGGTTCTGAACGGCGTGCTGGAGGCCATGGGTGTCACCGAGGAGGCCCGGTCCGCCGACGTGCTGCGCACGATCGACAAGTTCGACAAGGTCGGCGAGGAGGGTGTGCGCCAGCTTCTGGGGAAGGGGCGGCTCGATGCCTCCGGGGCCTATATCGACGGGGTTGGCCTGAGCGAAGCGCAGGCCGAGCCGGTGATCGCCTTCCTGACATCGAAGGGCGCGAGCACGCAGGAGACCCTCGCCAACCTGCGCAGCGCCGTGGGTGCGAGCGTGATGGGCGCGGAGGGCGTCGATGAGCTTGAGCAAATCGCCGAGCTGCTCGAGGCCCAGGGCTACGGCCCGGATCGCATCGTGATCGACCCGTCCGTCGTCCGGGGCCTCGGCTATTACACCGGCCCCGTCTACGAGGCCGAGCTGACCTTCGAGATCACCGACGAGAAAGGCCGCCCGCGCCAGTTCGGCAGCGTGGCGGGCGGCGGGCGCTATGATGATCTGGTCAAGCGTTTCACGGGGCAGACCGTCCCTGCGACGGGCGTTTCCATCGGGGTGGACCGGCTCCTGGCCGCGCTTCGAGAGAAGGGCCGGATCGGCGGCGAGATCGAGGGGCCTGTTGTCGTCACCGTCATGGACAAGGCGCGGATGGCCGACTACCAGAGGATGGTCTCCGAGCTTCGGCAGGCGGGCATCCGTGCGGAAGTCTATCTCGGCAACCCGAAGAATTTCGGCAATCAGCTCAAATACGCAGACAAGCGCGGCAGCCCCGTTGCCATCATCCAGGGCGGTGACGAGTTGGATCGCGATATTGTGCAGATCAAGGATCTGGTCCTCGGCGCGAAAATCGCCGAAAGCGCCACGCTCGAAGAATGGAAAGAGCGGCCCTCGCAATTCGAAGTGCCGCGTGACCAGCTGGTTGCCAAGGTGCGTGAGATCATCGAAGGGCGGAAAGGCTGATGAGCGATGCGCTGGCCAAGCAGGCGGAGGCTCTGCGCGTGCGGGCCATGTTCGAGGCGGCTGGCGCGCGGCCCGTCGAGGCCGATGTGCTCCAGCCGGCCGAGACGCTGCTCGACCTTTATGGCGAGGATATTCGCGCGCGGGCCTATGTGACATCCGATGCGCTCCGGGGCGAGCAGATGCTGCGCCCTGATTTCACCGTGCCCGTGGTGCAGATGCACATGGCCCACGGCGCGGAGCCTGCGCGATATACCTATTCCGGCAAGGTGTTTCGCCGCCAGGAAGATGATGCGAGCCGCGCGAATGAATACCTGCAGGTCGGTTACGAAGTCTTCGAACGGAGTGCGCCCGAGGAAGCTGACGCGGAAGTCTTTGCCCTGATCGCTTCGGTGCTGCGCGGTCTGCCTCTGAGGGCTGCGACGGGGGATATCGGGGTCCTGATGGCGGCGGTTGGCGGGCTCGATACATCCGAGCGGCGCAAGGCCGCCCTCATGCGGCATGTCTGGCGGCCAAGGCGCTTTCGGGCACTGATCGAACGATTCTCGGGGGCGGTGGACATGCCCGCATCGCGCCGCGCGCTGCTGGATGCAGAAGATCCCTTTGCCGAGGCCGGAGCAATGATCGGGCTGCGCACCCGCGCCGAAATCGAGGCGCGAATCGAGGCTTTGCAGGAAGACGAGGCGCTGGGTCCGCTTGCCGAGGGCGAGGTCGCGCTTATGGACGCGATCCTTGCGGTGCAGGAATCGCTTCCGAACGCTCTGGAGCGGCTGAGAGATATCGCCGTGGACATGCCGGCGATCGAGGCCGCGGTCGAGCGGCTGTCGCGCCGGGCGGGCGCGCTGGCCGCGCGGGGCGTCGATGTGAGCAACCTGCAATTCGAAGCAAGCTTCGGGCGCGCGTCGATGGAATACTACGACGGGTTCGTCTTCGGCTTCTATTCAGAGGAGCGCGCCGATCTTCCGCCGGTTGCCACGGGCGGACGTTATGATGCGCTTACGCGTGTGCTTGGGCAGGGCGCGGAGATTCCGGCGGTGGGCGGCGTAGTGCGGCCGGGCCTGATGCTCGGACTTCCGGAGGGCATGGCATGAGCCTGAAGCTGGGTGTTCCGTCCAAGGGACGGCTCATGGAAAAAACCTTCGACTGGTTCGCGCAGCGCGGCATCACGTTGTCGCGGTCAGGCTCTGACAGGGAATACGCGGGGCGCGTGGATGGTCTGGATGGTCTTGAGCTTGTGCTGCTGTCGGCAGGAGAGATCCCGCGCGAGCTGGCGGCTGGACGTATCCACCTTGGGGTGACGGGAACGGACCTTGTGCGCGAGAAGCTGGGCCAGTGGGAACAACGCGTCGAGGAACTGGCCGAGCTGGGCTTTGGCCATGCGGACCTCGTGATCGCCGTGCCGCAAGCCTGGGTGGATGTGAGCACGCTCGACGACCTCGACGCAGCGGCGGCGGCATTCAGGGCGGCGCACGGGTTTCGGCTGAGGATTGCCACGAAGTATCACCGGTTGGTGCGAGAGCACCTGCGCGATTGTGGCGTGGCCGATTACCAGCTTGTCGATAGCCAGGGTGCGACGGAAGGCACCGTGAAGAACGAGACGGCGGAAGCGATCGCCGACATCACGTCCACGGGCGACACTCTGCGCGCCAACCACTTGAAGATTCTCGATGATGGTCTCGTCCTCAAGAGTCAGGCGACGCTGTTCAGGGCGCGTGGTGCCTGCCTGGCGGATGAGCAGCGAGACACGCTTTCCGCCCTCATGCGAAAGCTGGGAGTCTAGGCGCCTTCGTGGCAGTCGGCCTTGCGGGGCGGATAATTTCAGCAGGAAAGAGGCCTCAGATCACGCCGATATCCGCGAGTTTTCCCGCGAGGTCGGGCGGCAGGTCGTCGTCGTTTTCGCGTCCGGGAGCGAGGTCGACGGGGGCGTCTTCGGGCTTGAGGTAGCGCCAGCCCTGGAAGGGGCGTTTGGTGGCCGGGGCGGTTCGGATGATCTCGGGATCGAGCACCACGGCGCAGCGGCGGATTCCGTCCTCGCCGATCTGCTCATCGAGCCGCAAGACGCGTTGCCGGGCCTGGATGACGCCCTTGATGACCCAGTAGATGCTGCCGCCGGCGAGAATCTCGGCTTCACGCTTGGGCCACATGCGGGTGACATGGCGCGGCAGGCCGTCGCCGGTCTGGGCGGCGCGGCTCCTTTGCCATGCGGTCAGCGTTTCGACACTTTCCGTGCCGACGCTGAGTTTTACCATATGTATTACGTTCTTCATGTGCTCCGCCTAAATATGGTATGATAGATCTCTGCAATTGATTCTGCCACTCGCGAAATTCGCGCGGTTAGGGTTTGCCCTGACCGATGCTCTCGCGTAACTTGATGTTTCGCTGCGCCCCTGACTCGAAGGACAAGACCCATGAGCCGTTTTTCCACCCCGATCGCCGAGCAGATATGGGATATGAAGTACCGCTTCAAGGATGCGGCGGATGTGCCCGTGGACCGCAGCGTCGAAGACAGCTGGCGCCGGATTTCGCGGGCTCTGGCCGTTGTAGAGGATGACGCCGATCACTGGGAAGAGCAATTTTACAATGCGCTTGAGGATTTCAAGTTCCTGCCTGCCGGACGGATCACGGCTGGCGCAGGCACGGGCCGCTCCGTGACGCTTTTCAACTGTTTCGTCATGGGCACGATCCCCGACAGCATGGGCGGGATATTCGACATGCTCAAGGAGGCCGCGCTGACGATGCAGCAGGGCGGCGGGATCGGGTATGACTTTTCCACGATCCGGCCGAAGGGCGCGGATGTGCACGGCGTGGCGGCCGATGCGAGCGGGCCGCTGAGCTTCATGGATGTCTGGGATGCGATGTGCCGCACGATCATGAGCGCGGGCAGCCGCCGCGGGGCGATGATGGCGACGATGCGCTGCGATCATCCGGACATCGAGGATTTCATAACCGCCAAGAGCGACGCGGCGCGGCTGCGCATGTTCAACGTCAGCGTTCTGGTCACCGACGCTTTCATGGAGGCGGTGAAGGCGGACGGGCCATGGGAGCTCAAGTTTGACGGCAAGGTTTATCATACGATCGAAGCTCGTGATCTTTGGAACAGGATCATGCAGGCGACCTATGACTATGCCGAGCCGGGGGTGATCTTCATCGACCGGATCAATCAGATGAACAATCTGCAATACTGCGAGACCATCTCGGCGACGAACCCCTGCGTCACCGCCGACACGTGGGTCACAACCAAGGAGGGAGCACGGCAAGTGCGCGACCTGATCGGTCGCCCGTTCCAGGCCATGGTGGATGGCGCAGCATGGAACAGCGGGCCCGAGGGCTTCTTCGCCACCGGAACAAAACCGGTGCTGCGCCTGACCACGGCCTGCGGCCGCGCGTTGCGCCTGACAGCCAACCACAAGGTCCGTAAGGTAACAGCGCGCACACGATGGAGGCTGGAGACGGAGTGGGTCCCGGCGGGTGACCTAGCGTCGGGCGACGAGGTGATGTTGCACGATCACGGCGCGACTGCTGTGATCCGCGCGCCCGAGGACGCGGTCGGTTACCTGCTGGGGCTGCTGATCGGCGATGGAGTGATCCGCGACGACAAAACGATCCTGTCGTTTTGGAAAGACGCCGCCTGCGTCGGGGGCGAAGACGCGGCAGACTCCGTCATGGAGCGGGCCGAGACCCTGCTGCGCGAGATGGAGCATCGCGCGGATTTTGCAGGATGGCAGGAGGTGTCGGGGCGCAATGAATACCGGATTTCTACCGCGGCGCTGGCTCGCCTTGCTGAAAAATACGGCCTTGTCCGTGGCCATAAGACCCTGACGCAAGAGATCGAGGCAGCCCCGGCAGGTTTCGGGGCCGAAGTACTTCGAGGGCTGTTCGACGCGGACGGATCTGTGCAAGGACAGCAGAGCAAGGGTGTCTCCGTTCGGTTGGCACAGAGCGATGCGGACCTGCTGGCTCGGGCGCAGCGAATGCTGGCACGGCTGGGAATCAACAGCACGATCTACCACGCGCGCCGCAGTGCCGGGATGCGCCCTATGCCAGACGGCAAGGGCGGACAGAAGGACTATGCCATTCGCACCCAGCACGAGTTGGTGATTTCGGGCGCGAACTTGACCGTTTTTGCCGCGCGGGTCGGATTTGCCGACATGGCCAAACAGCGGCGGCTTGAGGCCAGTCTGAGCGGCTACAAGCGTGCGCTGAACCGCGAGCGGTTTCATGCCTGTATCGAGCGGATTGACGCGGATGGCGAGGCCACGGTC
Organism: Lentibacter sp.; assembly: GCA_041686165.1. Classification (GTDB taxonomy): domain Bacteria; phylum Pseudomonadota; class Alphaproteobacteria; order Rhodobacterales; family Rhodobacteraceae; genus Lentibacter. Next base: position 2,721 of record JAWLEL010000070.1, on the reverse strand, counting down.
TACGATGTGCAAATCCCGGGCGTGAACGCCTTTGACGCGAATGGGTTCTATGTGCACAATTGCGGCGAACAGCCTCTGCCGCCCTACGGGGCCTGTCTTCTTGGCTCGGTCAATCTCGCGCGGCTGGTCAAGGACCCGTTCGAAGCCGGCGCTGCGCTGGATGAAGACGAGTTGGACGGCCTCGTGGCGACAGCTGTGCGGATGATGGACAATACGGTGGATGCCAGCCGCTTTCCGCTGGAGGCGCAGGCGCGAGAAGCCGAGGCCAAGCGGCGGATCGGGCTCGGTGTCACGGGGCTGGCCGATGCGCTTTTGATGCTCGGTCTGCGCTATGGTTCGGACGAGGCGGCGGCACAGACGGAAGCCTGGCTCAAGGCGATCGCGCGGGCGGCCTACAAGGCATCGGTGGAGCTAGCCAAGGAAAAGGGGCCGTTTCCGCTCTTCGATGCGGAGGCGTTTCTGTCCAGCGGCAACATGCAGAACATGGACGCCGACCTGCGCGCCGAGATCGCCGAGCACGGTATTCGCAATGCGCTGCTCACCTCGATTGCACCGACTGGGACGATCAGCCTTTATGCGGGCAACGTCAGCTCGGGCATCGAGCCTGTCTTTGCCTATAGCTACAAGCGCAAGGTCTTGCAGAAGGATGGCTCCCGGACGGAAGAAGAGGTCGAGGATTACGCAGTGGCGCTATGGCGCGAAAAGTTCGGCGACAAGGCGCTGCCCGATCATTTCGTGAATGCGCAAACTCTTGCGCCTGCCGATCACGTGAAGATGCAGGCGGCGGCGCAGAAGTGGATCGATTCGAGTATTTCGAAGACGATCAACTGCCCCGAGGATATCAGTTTCGAGGCGTTCAAGAATGTGTATATGCAGGCCTGGGACGAAGGCTGCAAAGGCTGCACGACATACCGGCCGAATGATGTGACAGGCTCGGTGCTGAGCGTTTCCGAGCAGAGCGAAGCCGCACCCGAGGCCGACAGCGGCGCGGATGTGATCTACATGTCCGAGCCGCTCGACAGGCCGCATGAGCTGGAAGGGACGACCTACAAGCTCAAATGGCCCGACAGCGAGCATGCGATCTACCTGACGGTGAATGACATCGTGATCGGCGGACACAGGCGGCCCTTCGAGGTCTTCATCAATTCCAAGAACATGGAGCATTTCGCCTGGACCGTTGCGCTGACGCGAATGATCTCCGCGGTGTTCCGGCGCGGTGGGGACGTGTCCTTCGTCGTCGAGGAGCTGAAGGCCGTGTTCGACCCGCGTGGAGGCGCCTGGATGAGTGGAAAATATATCCCGTCGATCCTTGCTGCTATCGGTGGGGTCCTCGAGAAACACATGATCTCGATCGGGTTCATCGAGGGCGAGGGCATGGGCTTGAAGGCCGATCCGACCGGTGCCGTGGTCAACCTCGACGCGCCGCGCGGCAAGGCCTGCCCCTCCTGTGGTCAGTATGACATGCGCATGGTCGAAGGCTGCATGACCTGTGCGTCCTGCGGGCATTCCAAGTGCGGGTGAAAGCTGCTGGTAGGCTGGACCCGGCTCGAGGACGACATCTCTGATGTCTCTGATGTAACTGACGTCTCGGCCTGGCCGCGCCGGCATCTCATCTCGGCGCGTACATGGCAAGGATCAGCGCATGTTCTCACGCAGTTCCTGCTGCATACGCCGAGCACGCTGCGGGTCGATTTCGAGGATGCGCCCGACCAATTCAGGATCGGCCGAGACCAGATCGCCGGCGGTGACGATCCCCTGACCCGCAAACGCGCGCAAGCGGGTGGGCGTGAAGGTATCACCGGGGATCTCGCGCAATGCCGTATCGGGCGTGAACGTATCACCGGGAATGAAGGTGTCACCGGGAATCGCCTTCTGGTCCTGCGCCGTCAGGGCGTCCGGCGATGCGCCGACCGCCAACACGGTCACGAGCGCTATGGTAAGGGGAGCCGAAAGATCATCTGTGCTCCTTTTGCGTTTGGGTGGTGGTTAACTTTCTACGGGTTGCGTTGGGCCAAAGCTATTCGCCGACCACGAGGGGCTGTTCGGCCAGCAGGCGCTGATCGTCCCCGGCGTGATAGCGCAGCAGGTAGCTGCCCGGCGTCTCCGGGGCGGTGCGTGTGAGCGTGCCTTCGTCGCCATCGACCGAATTCTTCATGCGCTGATAGCGTGACACGGTATCATCCGGCGCGCGGCCCTCTTCGACGATCACGACATAGCCGGAAATGCCGCCTCCGATCGACACCTCGAAGTCGGCCTCGGTGGCGACCTCGGTCGGTGCCTCCATGCGGGTCTTTGCGGGAAGGACAGTCACCGGATGGCGCGCCGCGATGGTGTTGTCGCGGACAAGGTAGTAGCGCAGTTCATACTCTCCGGGGTCGGAGGGGGCGGTATATTCATATGTGCCATCGCCGCCCACGCGGTTGTCCATGCGTTGATAGCGGCTGGTCTCTTCCGGGCTGCCGTCGCGGGCGAGCAGCAGGTAGTCCGTGTCGCTGTCCGCGCCCTCGACGGTGACCTCGTAGGTCGCCCCGGCGGTGACTTCGAAGGGCGCTGTGAGGTCCACCTCGACCGCGGGCGCGGCCAGCGCGACGTCGATGCGCGGGTCCTCTTCAAGCGTGGCAGCGACAGAGGTGGCGCCGGTCAGATCCCCCAGCGATCCCTCGATGCGGTATTCGCCAGGCGGCAGCAGCAGCCGGATATACCCGCCGTCTTCGTTCACGG
>JAWLEL010000069.1:0-9903 GCA_041686165.1 Lentibacter sp. | reverse complement strand
GGGATGGGTGCCTGTACGGTTATTTCGAAATCGAGACCGTTTTGCTTTCGGATCGCATAGACCGGGACAAGCTCGGCGTTGTATTTCAGGGCGAGCTCGGCCGTGATAAGCGACGTAAAGGCCGGCTTCCCGAAGAACATGAGTTCTTGACCAGGTCCATAATACAGGTCCGTCAGGATACCGACAATGCCGCCTGCGCGAATATGCTTTACCATTTGCATCATCCCTGTCCGGCCCTGTTCGAACATCGGCTCGCCGATAGCGGAAATCGCGCGCACGTAGTGACGATTGAAATAGGGGTTGCGCATGCGCCGATAGAGCGCGCCCATGTTGTGGCCCCGGGCGATAAGCGCTGCGCGCACGACATCGTAGTTTCCCATGTGCCCGGTGACGAGAATGACGGGCCGGCCGGTCTTTCGCGCCACCTCGAGCGCCTCCAGCCCAGGCCCCGAAATGGGCGAGTTCACAGCGCGTGATTTGAATGCCTCGCCGGAATAGATCTCGATGAGTGTGCGCCCGGCATTGTCCGGAACGCAGCGGGAGAGGCGGTTCACTTCGCTGTCGGGCAGCTCGGGTAGAACATGCACAAGGTTCTTGCGCACACGGGCGCGCCAGCCGACGATCGGGGCCAGAACCTTCGAGACAAGCGCACCGAAGAGCGGAACGCGCCAGCGATAAGGCAGGAGCATCGCTGCCCCGAGCAGGCCACGGATGATCAGGTTGTTGATGAAATACCCCAGCTTCTTGAGCGGGGTGATCGGCTTTGCGGCCATGGCTCAGGCTTTGACTTTTCCAAATGTTTCGCGGTGCCAGACATAAATGCCCGCCACCGCAATCACAAGCGCGCCGAGCAGTGTCAGCCAGCTCGGTATATCGCCAAAGACCACAAGCCCGTAGATCATCGAGAAGAGAATGCCCGTGTAGGCAAACGGCGCGAGCATTGCGGCTTCACCTTGCATGAGCGCGTAGATGAGCGAGAGCTGGCCCAGCGTCGCACAGGCCGTGATGCCGATGACAAGCGGGATATCGGACCAGCCGATGGGATTCCAGTAATACGGCAGGCCGAGGCTGAGTGCCACAGCGCCGAAAATGGCGGTGTAGAAAAGCGAGGTCCATGCATCTTCGTCGCGGCCGACAAAACGTGTTGTCAGCGCATAGGCCGAATAACAGACGGCCGCCCCGAGCGGCAGCAGCGCGTAGGGTGAGAAGACCTCGGTGCCGGGGCGGATCACCAGAAGCGCGCCGAAGAGCGCGGCCAGGATCGCTGCGGCACGGCGCATACCGAAACGCTCCCCAAGGAAGAAGGCGGCGCCGAGGGTGATGAAGACAGGGTTCGTCGACATGACGGAGGCGGCTTCGGCCAGCCCGATATTGGAGATGCCGAAGAAAAAGAAGGTTGTCGCCCCGAGGAGAAAGACCGACCGTGCCAGTTGAAGCTTTGGATAGCGTGTTTTCACAATGCGCGACAGGCGCGGCGCGACGATGACGGCAACGAGCAGGGCCTGTCCGAGATAGCGCACCCAAAGTGTCGTCATCGTGCCGACGCGACCTGAGAGCAGCTTGGCCAACATGTCCATCGTCGAGAAACAGAAGATTGCCGCGATCATCAGAAGGATCGCACGGCTGGTGGCAGAGAGGGGCATGAGGCTGACCTGCAACAGAAAATCCTTCGCAGGTTAACGAGCGTGGCCAGACAAGGAAAGCGTTATTGCTTGGTATCGGTGCAGTGGCGGCGGGGCAAAGGTTTGCTCGAGGCCAAGCTGGTGCACCTGGAGCGGGTCTCAGGCGTCCCCCTCTTCCTCCTCCTCGGTGACGAGGGTCAACTCCCCGGCGGCTTGCAGCTCGGTGATGGCGGCGATGACGGCGTTCATCGCCGCCTCACCGTCCTTCGGCTTGACGCGGCCAAGCTCGTCTGTCTCTTCGCGCAGACCTTCGGCCATGCGCTTGGAGATATTGGAGAGGATGAACTCGGCGCTGGCAGCCAGCTCGCCATCGTCGGACGCGCTTGCGAAACCGAGCGCTTGCAGCAAGGTCTCCTGCTCCACTTCCCGGACGATCTTGGGAACATCGACGGGGGAGACACGGGCGGGAATATGGATGAATGTGAAGATCGCCTTGCGAAGTTTGCGGCTGAACTCGGCATCTTCCTCTTCGATGCCCGTGAGCAGATCATCCCTTGTGTCTGCGCTCGAGACGTTGAGGATCGCGCCGAGGCGATCCACGGGGTCTTTGTCGAAGGCGCGTGGCGGCTCTGTCTCGAACTGCGCTGCGAGCGAAAGGCCGATCCTGTCGACGGCCTCGGGCGTGACCTTGCCGGTGAGCGAGACGGCATAGGAAATACGCCGCGCCTCGCGGCCAGGCAGGCGGCCGAGCAAGTCGGCCGCCTTGGGAACGGGCATCTTCGATAGAAGAACAGCGGCGACTTCCGTGCTTTCCTGCTCGAGCAGTGGCAGCAGTTTCTCGGGGCTGAGGGCGCGGATACGCTCCCAGGGATCACCGATCTGGCGCACGCCTGCCTCCTTGCGAAGGCGGGCTGCTGTCTGTGGTGAAATGCGCCCTTCAAGCTCTGCCAGCGCCTCGGCGAGGCCCTGCGGGAAGGTCAGTCCCATGGCCTCGATCTCGCTGGCGAATTCGGCCAGGACCGCGGCGAGCGTTTCGCGGTCTATATAGCGCATCGAGCCGAGCGCGGCTGTCAGTTCTGTCTGGTTTTCTTCGGAAAGGCGTTCAATCGGAACATCCGCGCCCTCGGTAAGCAGAAAGCGCACGATGATCGCGGCTTTCTGGCGGGATGTCAGCCGGACGGGTCCGGACAGGGCGGGAGGAGGTGTCTCAGAAGGGCTGGGAAGCGCTGTCATGAAGTAGGGTCCACGCGAAACTCGTTCACGAAGACACTAAGAGACGGCGCCTAACAAACACTTTAGCGCAACGCCACCACGCCCAAAAAGCGAAAAGATTTCGCGCGCAGTAACGCTAAAATTTTAAGCGTTTTGGCTCAGCTGCTGATCAGTGGCACGCAAGCGCCTTTTTCAGTATCAAAAGTCTGCCCTTCGCTACAGCTCATGGCTTGCTCGTGGCCCTTGTTGCACATGGCCGAAGCCATCGAGGCGCTGAGTACGAAAGCGGCTGTCAGAACAAAACGAGTCATCGGTGCTATCCTTTCCTGAAGCGAGCTATACATAGCACAGATCGGGCAATTGCCCAAATCACGTCTCGCCAAACACGCGGCTGAAGATCGTGTCGACGTGCTTGGTGTGATAATCCATGTCGAATTTTTCGTGGATCGCCTCTTCGCCAAGAGCGGCGACGACCTCCTCGTCGGCCAGGAGAAGATCCTGGAAGTCGAGCCTCTCTTCCCAGACCTTGAGCGCGTTGCGTTGGACCATCGCGTAGGCGTCTTCGCGGCTCACGCCGGCCTGCGTGAGGGCGAGCAGGACGCGCTGGCTCATGACCAGACCGGGGAACTTGTTCATGTTTTCCAGCATGTTTTCCGGGAAAATCAGCATCTTGTCGACAACGCCCGTGAGCCGGTTGAGGGCGAAATCGAGTGTCACGGTTGCATCCGGCCCGATGCCGCGCTCGACGGACGAATGAGAGATGTCCCGCTCGTGCCAGAGCGCGACGTTTTCCATCGCCGGAATGACCGTCATCCTCACGAGGCGGGCGAGGCCCGTGAGGTTCTCGGTCAGCACCGGATTCTTCTTGTGTGGCATAGCCGAGGACCCTTTCTGGCCCATTGAAAAGAATTCCGCCCCTTCAAGCACTTCGGTGCGTTGCATGTGGCGTATCTCGACGGCGACGTTCTCGATCGAGGAGGCGATGATGCCGAGCGTGGCGAAGAACATGGCGTGACGGTCACGTGGGATGACCTGCGTGCTGATCGGCTCGGGTGAGAGGCCGAGCTGGGCACAGACATGCTCTTCCACGCGCGGGTCGATATTGGCGAAGGTTCCGACGGCACCCGAGATAGCCCCGGTAGCGACTTCCTCACGCGCCGCCCGCAGGCGCGAGAGGTTGCGGTCCATCTCGGCGTAGAAGCGTGCGAATGTCAGGCCCATGGTGGTCGGCTCGGCATGAATGCCGTGGCTGCGGCCGACGCGGACCGTCAACTTGTGCTCCATCGCGCGCTTCTTGAGCGCGGCGAGGAGGGCCTCCATATCCGCGATGAGAATGTCGGCGGCTCGCACAAGCTGAACGTTGAGGCAGGTGTCGAGCACATCCGAACTGGTCATGCCCTGGTGGACGAAGCGCGCCTCTTCGGAGCCGACATGTTCGGCCAGGTGCGTCAGGAAGGCAATGACGTCATGCTTTGTGACAGCTTCGATCTCGTCGATGCGCGCGACGTCGAACTCGACATCCTTGGCTTTCCACACGGCTTCGGCGTTTGCGCGCGGGATGACGCCCAGATCGGCCATGGCGTCACAGGCATGGGCCTCGATCTCGTACCAGATGCGGAATTTTGTCTCCGGCGACCAGATGGAGACCATTTCGGGGCGGGCATAGCGAGGGATCATGGGAGAGCCTTTGTGATTGTGGATCGGTCTTGCGGCGGTCATAAACTGGCCCCCAGCCAAGCTCAAGCGAGGAGGCCGGCCTTGGGACGCTTTGACCAGACTAATTGGCCCAGGGAGGGGAGTCATGCCCGCTGAACCGCGCAAGCTGTCCGATTTCGAGGGGCGCTGGCAGCTGACTCGCACGATCCGGCCCGCTGAGGGACCGGGCGGGCGATTTGACGGAGTGGCCCTATGGTGGCCCGTGATGGGCGGACTGGCCTACGAGGAGCGCGGCGTGTTGCGCCTTGAAGGGCAGCCGGAGATGCAGGCGGAGCGGCGTTACTTCTGGGATGCGGGGCTTGACGTCTATTTCGATGACGGGCGCTTCTTTCACAGTGTGCCTGCGGTTGGAGGCGCCGCGCATCACTGGTGCGCGCCGGACCAGTATGATGTGACCTATGACTTCTCGGGATGGCCTGAGTTCGAAGCGGTCTGGCGCGTGAGGGGGCCTCGCAAAGATTATGAACTGATTTCGCACTATACGCGCTCTGACGCGTGATCGAAGGCACAACAAGCTTGCGCAGGAAATGCCGCTGGTGCAGAAACATGCGAAACAAACGGAGGATACGATATGGCCACGGCCCTTTCCAACAAAGTTCTGACAGAGACATTCGGTGCCGACAGCGGCGCGGCGCTCTGGGCACAGCGCGCGGCGCTGGTGATCGCAGGCGTCATGATCCTGGCGATCTCGGCCAAGGTCGCTGTGCCGATGTGGCCCGTTCCTATCACGATGGGCACATTCGCGGTTCTGACTCTGGGCGCAGCCTACGGTCCACGGCTTGGTCTGGCGACGATCGCGGCCTACATGATCGTCGGCATGATGGGCTTTGATGTCTTTGCCGGCTCTTCGGCTGAAAAGGCTGGCATCACCTACATGATGGGCGGCACGGGCGGCTATCTTCTGGGGTATGTCCTAGCAACCGTCGCACTTGGCCTTCTGGCGCGCGCCGGCTGGGACCGCTCGGCGCCGAAGATGGCGGGTGCCATGCTTGTCGGCAATGCGATCATCTATGCTCCCGGCCTTCTCTGGCTCGGCGTACTCTACGGCTGGGATAAGCCCTTGCTGGAGTGGGGCCTGACACCATTCCTTATCGGTGACGGGCTCAAGCTTGCGTTGGCGGCCATGATCCTGCCCGCGGCTTGGAAACTCGTAGGGCGCGCGCGCGGCTGAGCCGAAGACACATCGGTATTTCATCAAAGCGCGGCAGGGAGACTTGCCGCGCTTTTTCATGGGGCAACGTGATCATCCTCGACACATTGCCACGGCACAAAAGCCCGACTGGTGCATAGGCCATGTGCGCAGTCGGCCGTGGTGCCATACGGCTCGCGCCCGCAAGCGCCCCTCAACCTGTCTAACTCACGGTGGTCCGCTCGCTCTCAGGCCCGTGCCCACCAGTCTGCGATCTGCGCGCGGCTCACACGCCCCTCAAGCCCGATGGCCACAAGAGTCGTCGCTTCGGCATCCGCTGGCTTGATATCGACCGTCTGGCCCACGACATGGACCTCCCAGGCACCAGCATCCGGGCGCAGGATCTTGCCCTTTATCCGGTAGATACCATCAGGTATCTGCTGCAAAAGAGCCTCCAGATCCGCGCGATCAAGGGTTTCTGTGCCGTCGTGCGCCCATCCCACATAGCCCGGATGGCCTGTATCTGCGGCTTGCAAGTTGCCCACGTTCATGCCGGTGAGCAGCGGGGCGACCGTTTCGGCGTCCGCGAGGTTGATCAAAGGGGCTGCTGAAGAGGCGGCAAGCTGCATCATGAGCGGTGTCGGGATATCACCTGCCGCCGCTTTGGACACCAAGAGCAGATCAGCTGCAGCCACCTGCCCGCGCATCTGCGGCCCGATCTGCGCGTCATCAGCCAGCTCCGGCCAGTTCAGCGCATCAACCACGACGGCGATGCCGCCATAGGCCATCTCCGGTTCAGCCCTTGCGGCCATGGCTATTTTTGCAGGGTCCGCGATACCCGATGCTTCAATCACCAGATGATCCGGGCGCGGTCGCCGGTCCAACGCATCCCCGAGAGCCATAAAAAGATCCGCCCCCATAGTGCAGCAAACACATCCATTGGTCAGGGACATCGTATCTCCGTCGGCTCTTTCGATGAGATCCGCATCAATGTTTATGGCACCGAAATCATTCACCATGACCATGATACGCAAACCGTGATCCTCTGACAGCAGGCGGTTCAGCAAGGTGGTTTTGCCAGCGCCCAGATAGCCGCCGATCACCGTGAGAGGCAGACGGGCCAACGTCATGCCAATGTGGTCCTTCCTCCCAGCACGGTGCCGAGCACCGGGATATCCTTGAGAATCTTGGGGTCGACCGACAGTGGGTCCTCCCCGAGGATGGCAAAATCGGCGCGCTTGCCAGTCTCGATACTGCCAACCTCATGATCCATTTTGAGGGTATAGGCCGCGCCCATGGTGATCGCATGCAGGGCCTCGGGGACAGTGATACATTGTGCAGGCCCCAATACCCGGCCTGACATGGTGTGCCGGTTGACGGCAGCCCAGGCGGTAAAGAGCGGACCCAACGGCGTTACCGGCGCGTCCGAATGTATGGCCACATGGACGCCTGTGTCCAAAGCACTACGCACTGCGTTCATCCTGCGGGCGCGGTCTTCACCCAGCGTCAGGGCGACGTGCTGATCGCCGAAATACCAGATGTGATTTGAAAAGATGTTACAGCAGATGCCAAGGGGCACGCAGCGCTCGAATTGGTCGCGTCCATCATCTGGCAATGCTGAAGCACGTGGCGTGCATCTTGCCATGGATGCGCGCGGGCGGCGGCCTCCAATGCGTCAATGGCAACCTCGCTTGCCTCGTCGCCATTGACATGGAGGTGCATCTGTATCCCGGCTTTCTGCATTTCGGCTACCATCCGGTGAATCTCCGCAGGTGCCATATTCCAGATGCCGTTTGGATATCCGCCCAGGTAACCGGGCGATTTGACCCGAGCGGTCCACCCCTGAATGGAACCGTCGGTCATCAGCTTGACAGCGCCAAGTCGCAGCTTGCTGGTTGATTTTTCCCGTATTTCCCGAGCAACCTCTGCCGACTGGACAGGATCGCTGCCTGCGACCCCCATCACACTGACAAGCCTTGTCAGAAAGCTGTCCTGGGAGGTCAGGGACAGCAAAGCATCAAGATCTTCGCCTTCCATTTGTGCATAAAGGTCAGTGGTCGTCGTGACCCCAGCACGCATACAGACTTCGCCATAGCTCAGAACAGCCTCCGGTTTTTGCGTCAGCCCGCGAAAATCCATGCCGACACGGCGCATGACCGGAAACATCGCAGCCATTTCCTGCAATTCTCCGGTGAGCTCGCCATCTGCATCTTTTACCACACCCTCCACGACCGTCGTGTGATCATATCCTGCAAGCTCGAGCGCCTTCGAATTCACGCACATGAGATGGAAATTCGAAAACATGATCGCCACGGGCCGATCACGGCTGACCTGATCCAGATGCTTTCGGCTGATCCGCTCACCCTGGAAGAAGATCGGGTCCAGACCCCATCCCAGAAGCGGCGCTCCCTCCGGCAGATCCTTGCCATAGGCGATCAGATCACGCACCACCGTCGCAACGTCGGGTTTGCCACGCCACCATTTTCCTTTTGGGTCCATCCGATCATGGAAACCGGCATAGGCATGTTCCCACATGGCCCCGGCCATCATGTGGGCATGTCCTTCTACGAAGCCTGGCATCAACACCGCATGGGACAGGCTGTCATCATGTACGACTTCGCCCCATTGATCGGCACATTTCCTGTCACCAACAGCAAGGATATGCCCGTCCCGTACCGCTACATGTGTGGCTTCGGGTCGATTCCGATCCACTGTGATGATCTTTTTCGCGGAAAAAACGGTTATCTCTGACATGAATGCGTCCTCGATTATAGATTTCACAAAAGGTTTGCGTGGCCACTCGTGACCGTTCCCAGAACCTGAATGTCCTTCAACGCCATGGCTTCAACGGCGGTCGGATCATCCTTCAACACTGCAAAGTCTGCGCGTTTGCCCGTCTCGATACTGCCGATTTCAGCATCCATCTTGAGGGTATAGGCCGCGCCCATCGTAATCGCATAGAGCGCCTCTTGGACCGAGATGCGCTGTGCTTCGCCAAGCGTCCGGCCTGTCATTGTCTGTCGGTTCACCGCGCACCATGCCGTAAACAACGGCCCCATTGGTGTGACGGGTGAGTCGGAGTGAATGGCCATTTTCACGCCCGCATCCAGCGCCGACCGACAGCCATCCATGCGCGCCGCACGATCATGGCCGATGGTCAAGGCAACATGTTGATCCCCGAAATACCAGATGTGATTTGCAAAGAGATTGACGCAAACGCCCAGCTTCGCCGCGCGTTCAAAAAGCGCGGACCCCATCATCTGGGCATGCTGCAGCACATGGCGCGCATCGGGCCACGGATGTGCGCGCGCGGCTGCTTCGAGTGCATCCAGTACCAGTTCGCTGGCTTCGTCGCCGTTGGTATGTATATGCATCTGAATGCCAGCTTCTTGCATCATGGCGCAGGTCGAAAAGATCTCTTCGGGTGCCATGTTCCAGATGCCATTCGGCTGACCGTCCAGATATCCGGGCCATTTCAACCGCGCGCTGAAGCCTTGGATCGACCCGTCCGTCATGAGCTTGACCGGACCGAAGCGCAGGGCATCGTGATTGAGCACGGTCATAGTCTCGACTTGAGCGCGCACGTCTTCGGATGAACTGTGAATTGTCGAAAGTGCAGGAACGATGCGCACCGGATATCCCGGCTCGGAAGTTGTGGCCGCCAGCGTCGCGGCCGTTTCGTCTGTCATCATCGCGAAAAGATCGGTTGCCGTTGTCACCCCGACACGTTGGCAAATACGACCAAAGGCGCGCACATGATCGGGCAGGTGGCTGCGCGTACGCGTGTCCATGCCCATACGCCGCATCACAGGGAACATTGCTGCCATTTCCTGCAATTCCCCGTTGGGTTCACCATCGGCGCCCCGCATCACCCCCTCGATGTTGCTATGGCGGTCATATCCGACAGCTTTCAACGCGCAAGAATTGACGCACATAAGGTGTCCGGAAGAATAAAGCACCACAACCGGCCGCGTGGCGCTGATTGCATCGAGATGCTCGCGGTTCAGCCGTTCGCTCTCCAGGAAAATCGGATCGAAGCCCCAGGCGATCAGCGGTGCATTTTCAGGAAGCCTGTCCAGATGCGCGCGCAGGTCCCGGACAACATTTGAAATGTCTGTTTTGCCCGGCCAATGCTGCCCGTCCGGGTCCAGGCGATCATGGTAGCCGGCATAGGCCCATTCCCAAAAAACGGTTTCAGCCATATGGCTGTGACCTTCGACAAAG
>JAWLEL010000068.1:0-9916 GCA_041686165.1 Lentibacter sp. | reverse complement strand
GCCAGGAGCATTGCCGCCCAGCCCACGGCCATGGAGGTGCGCCCGCCATAGATCATGTTGGCAAGGCCGTCGCGGCCGAGCTGGTCGGTTCCCAGCGGGTGGGCCCAGCTCACGCTCGCATCGCCGTCCCAGATCGCCGTGTAGATCGGGCGATAATCCTTGGCGCGAATATCAAGCTTGCCCGGATCGACCTGCCATATCCACGGGCCGATCAGCACGAACAGCGTGATGAACAGGATGAAGGCCCCGCCGATCAGCGCGCCCCTGTGCTGGCGGAATTGCAGCCAGACCTCGGACGAATGCGAGCGGTGCGGCTTGAGCGGGGCGTTGTCCTTGAGGGCCTCGATGGCCTGGATCTCATCAGTCATAGCGGATTCTCGGGTCAAGCACGCCATAGAGCACATCGGCGATGATGTTGAACACCACGATGAGCAGGGCGAATATGAATGTGAGCGTCATCACCATGGGCATGTCATTGGCGAAGAGCGCGGTGATGAGAAGCTGGCCGATGCCGTTTACCTTGAACACCACCTCGGTGATGATCGCGCCGCCGAAGATGGCGGGGATGGCCAGCGCGATGACCGTCACGACGGAGATCATCGAGTTGCGCAGCACGTGGACGAGCAAGACAGCGCGCTCGGGCAGGCCCTTGGCGCGCGCGGTGCGCACGTAATCCTGCTTGAGATTGTCGAGCATGGAGGCGCGCATGAAGCGGCTCACCTGCGCGGTGACCTGTAGCGCGAGGACCATGACAGGCATGATCATCTGCTTGATCTGGTAGCCGAAGCTCTCCCATGAATTGACCTCATGGGTCGTGTCGTAGATCGAGGGAAACCAGCCGAGCCAGACCGAGAAGATCACGATCAGCAAAGGGCCGGTGAAGAAGGGCGGGACCGAGAAGCCGATCATGGTGATGAAGGTTCCGACCTGGTCGAAGGCCGAGTATTGCTTGTAGGCGGAGTAAATGCCGACGGGGATCGCGATGAGGAAGGCGACGGCATAGGCCAGACCGACAACCCAGAGTGTCTGGGGCAGGCGCTGGACGACAATGTCCATGACCGGCGAGCGCGTCTGCCAGGAGATGACGCGCTGCATGCCATCCGTGAGGCTGGTTCCAAAGAGCCAGTCGATGAAGACCTGCGGCTCGATCCAGAAGAACTGCACCAGCCATTTCCAGAACTGGACATACCAAGGCGCACCGAGGCCGAGCGCCTCGCGCATCTTCTCTTTGACTTCAGGGGGCACTGTGAGCGGAACCTGCGCCATCGGGTCGCCTGGGGCAAGCTGAAGCAGGAGGAAGATCACAAGAGCGATGAACAAAAGCGTCGGGATAGAAAGCACAATCCGTCTGATCGTGTAAGTCAGCATGATGCGGCGCCTTGGTTAATTGTCTTGTTGTCTGGGTGAGGGGCAAGGGGGGTGCCCCGCCGGAGCGGAGCACCCATTGAAAGCGTGTCGCTTACTCTTCGATGCGGTACCAGTCGGCAGCATCCCAGAGCTCGGAGTCCCACACGTTGAGGACGTGTCCGCCCAGTGTGTTGGACTGGCCCGAGACGCGGCCACGGTGAACAAGGCCGACGATGGTGTGGCTGTCCTTGGTCAGCATGTTGTTCAGCTCGATCGCGATCTCGCCGCGCTCCTCGATGTCGCCGGTCTGGGCGAGCTCGTCGATCAGGGCATCGTAGTCTTCGTTGCAGAAGCGGTTGATGTTCTCACCCTGCCACTGGCTCGAAGGCTTGGGCTCTTTGCCGCAACGGTAGGCCGCGAGGTATTGCTGCGGGTCCGTGCCGTTGAAGGTGTTGGCATACATCTCCACGTCGGCGTAGAACTTCTGGAAGGTATCGGGCGAGCCCGGATCACCACCGAAGAACACGGATGAGTCGACGTTGCGCAGTTCGGTTTCGACACCGATCTCTTCCCACCACTGCTTGATCAGCGCCTGGAAGTCCTGGCGGACGGCGTTGGTCGAGGTCTGGTAGAGGATCGACAGTTTCACGCCGTCCTTGTCACGCACGCCGTCACCATCGCTGTCTGTCCAGCCGGCTTCGTCAAGCAGCGCACGGGCACCCTCGAGGTCCTGCTCCATGCAGAAGTCGTTCTTGGCCGCATAGTTGTCGGGCGCGGGAACGAGATCGCAGGTCGGTTTGCCTGCCTTGCCGTAGCCGACTTCCGTGAGAAGCTCGCGGTCGATTGCCTTCGAGAGCGCTTCGCGGACCCTGACATCCGACAGGAACGGGTGCGGTGCCTCGCGGGTGGAGCGCACATCGGCGGGAAGGTCGGGCGAGGGGTCCGTGAGGTTCATCTCGAGACGCTCGACGAGCGGGCCGAAGCCGACGATCGCCTTGCCCGTGCCACCTTCTTCCATCTTCTCGATCACATCGGGCGCGAGCTGGAGGTTCCAGGCGTAGTCCATTTCACCCGTCTCGAAGACCGCGCGGGCCGCTGCTGTCGCATCTCCGCCGCCCTTCAAGGTCAGCGTGGCGAAGGCCGGCTTGTCGGGATCACGGTAGTTCGGGTTGGCCGACATCGAGATCACGTCATTGGGCTTGAACTCGTCCACGACGAAGGGCCCGGTGCCGATCGGGTTGAAGTTTTCTTCAGTGCATTCGGGTGCCTTGGAGCCAAGGCAGTCAGCAAACTGCTCTGCCTGGATCACCGGCGACTGGCCGCCCACGAGCGGGCCGTAGGGGTTGGGCTTGGGTCTGTCGAAGGTGATCTTGAGTGTGAGATCGTCGATCAATTCCACGTTCTCGACACCGTCGAAGAACGCACCTTGAGCACAACCGCCTTCGGGATGCATGCAGTAGTCGGCGGTGAACTTGGCGTCATTGGCCGTCACGGCCGTGCCGTCAGACCATTTCAGCCCTTCCTTGATCTTCCACGTGATCGACGTGAGATCCTCGCTGACACCGCCGTTGGCCACGGTCGGAATATCTTCCGCGAGGAAAGGTGTGAGTGCGCCTTCGGCGTCATAGCGCGCAAGCGGCTCGATCACCAGCGAAGACGATTCGATGTCCTTGGTGCCGCCCGACAGATACGGGTTCAGGATCGACGGGGCTTGCCAATAGATGATATTGACGTGGCCGTCGGAGCCGCGCTCGGCCATGGCCGCGGGGGCCATGACAAACGACGCCGCTGCACCAAGCAGTAGGGTTTTGACTTTCATTTCTTTCTCCATGTTGAACGAAGTTGGCACTTCGCCATTTTGGCACCGCGCTGAGGGCGGTTTCGGGTTGGCGGAGTCGACGCCACGCGGCTGCTTCGCAGTCGCTGTGTGAGTGTGTCCCCCGCAATGCTCCTATTCGAAACAGAGATTCGCGAAAATGCAAGTGCTTTGGCGGAACTGGCCGGAATACTTCGTGCGGTTTGACACTTTGCTCGAAGTGTCTGTAGCGTGATCGCATCCGCATTCAAAACAGGGCCTCCCAGATGCTAGACCAACCGATTGCCAGCATTCGAAATCTGCGTGTCGAGTTCCAGACCAAGGATGGCCCCGTCGTGGGAGTCGAGGATGTCTCCTTCGATGTCGGCCCCGGTGAAACCGTATGTATTGTTGGGGAATCCGGCTCCGGCAAGTCCGTTTCCTCGCTCTCGCTGATGCGGCTGATCGAGTATGGCGGCGGCGAGATCGCGGGTGGCGAAATGTTGTTCCGGCGTGGAGAGGACGACGCGATCGACCTGTCGCAGACCGACCAGGGCCTGATGCGCACGATTCGCGGCAACGAGATCGGAATGATCTTCCAGGAGCCGATGACGGCGCTCAATCCGGTCTTTACCGTGGGCCGCCAGCTCACCGAGGGTTTGCGGCTGCACAAGGGCATGAGCAGGCAGGCTGCCTCCGAGCGGGCGCTGGAGCTTCTGCGGCAGGTTCGCATCCCTGAACCCGAGCGGCGTCTGGGGCAGTTCCCGCATGAGCTTTCGGGCGGTATGCGCCAGCGGGTCGTGATCGCCATGGCGCTGGCCTGCGAGCCGCGACTGCTGATCGCCGATGAGCCGACAACCGCGCTCGACGTGACCATCCAGGCGGAAATCCTGGCCCTGATGGACCGGCTCAAGCGCGAGACGGGCACCGCCGTGATGTTCATCACCCACGACATGGCGGTGGTCGCACAGATGGCCGACCGCGTCGTTGTCATGTTCCGCGGCAACAAGGTCGAGGAGGGGCCCGTCGCCGAGATCTTCGAAAACCCGCAGCACAATTACACCAAGGCCCTGCTGGCCGCCGTGCCCAAGCTTGGCGAAATGCGCGGAAAGCAATATCCCGCCCCGATGAAACTCCTGGGCCGGGAGGATCAGAATCTCGATCCGATCGTGGGCTCGGAAGAGACGCTGCTCGAAGTCAAGAACCTGACCACGCGTTTTCCCGTGACGGGGGGGCTCTTGCGCCGGACCGTGGCGAATGTTCACGCGGTCGAGGATGTGAGCTTCAAGATCAACAAGGGCCGGACACTGAGCCTCGTGGGCGAAAGTGGCTGCGGCAAATCCACGGCCGGGCGCTCGCTGCTGCGGCTGGTTGAGCCGGATTCGGGCGAGATCCATTTTGATGGCAAGGAAGTCCTGAGCCTGGGCACGAGCGCGCTTCACAAGCTGCGCCAGGACATGCAGATGATCTTCCAGGACCCCTTCGCGAGCCTCAACCCGCAGATGAACCTGATGAGCCAGGTGGCCGAGCCGATGGAGAACTACGGCCTCGCCAAGGGCAGCGAACTGCACGACCGGATCGGCGCGCTATTCGACCGTGTGGAACTGCCACGCTCCTTCCTTCGGCGCTATCCACACGAGCTATCGGGCGGGCAGCGCCAGCGGGTGGCGATCGCACGGGCACTGGCGCTCAATCCCAAGCTGATCGTGGCCGATGAGGCGGTGAGCGCGCTGGACGTTTCCGTCCAGGCGCAGGTGCTCAACCTGATGATGGAGCTCCAGTCCGAACTGGAACTCAGCTACCTTTTCATCAGTCATGACATGGCCGTGGTCGAGCGGGTGAGCCATGACGTGGGGGTCATGTATCTGGGCCGGATCGTGGAAATCGGACCGCGACAGCAGGTCTTCGAAGACCCCCAGCATCCCTACACCCAGGCGCTGATGAAGGCGGTTCCGATCGCCGACCCGCGCATGCGCAAGGACGAGAGGGAGCTGAACTTCAAGCCGATCCCCTCGCCGATGCATCCCGTGGGCTACGAGGCCGCGCCTTCGGAGTATCGCGAGATCGGTCCGGGGCACTACATCCTGACCACTGACAGCGGCTACTGATGGGTATTTCGTCTGCCTTGCAGACGATTCGGCGGGGGGACGCTGTCCCCCCGCACCCCTTCCAAGCGTGTCGCCGCAGGCGACCGCGAGACCGGCAGCGTATCGCGGAGCGATGCGCGAGAGTGTCGGGATATTTCGAGCAAGAAAAAAGAGCGTGAGTTGCGCGGTGAGGAGAAGATGCAGGTACTGACACCACTTGAGCTCATGGAGAAGCTCGTTGGCTTTCCGACCGTGAGCCGTGATCCGAACACCGATCTTGTGGACTGGGTGGAAGCCTATCTCGCCGGCCATGGCATAGAGAGCCACCGTCATTGGCGCGATGATGCGATGACCCATTGCGCACTCTTCGCGCATGTGGGGCCATGGCAAGAGGGCGGTGTCGTGCTTTCGGGGCATACGGATGTGGTCCCCGTGGACGGGCAGCCCTGGACTTCCGATCCCTGGACCGTCACCGAGCGGGACGGCAAGTATTTCGGGCGCGGCACCTGTGACATGAAGGGATTCGATGCGCTGGCGATCTGGGCTCTCGTCGAGGCGAAGCGGCGCGGCGTGACGCGGCCCTTGCAGCTTGCGCTCAGCTATGACGAGGAAGTGGGCTGCACCGGCGCGCCCGCGATGATCGCGGCGATGCAGGGTGTCCTGCCCAAGGCCGAGGCGGCGATCATCGGCGAGCCGAGCCTGATGAAGGCCGTCAGCGGACACAAGGGCGGCGTGGGCCTGGCTACCCATGTGATCGGTTTCGAGGTTCATTCGTCGATCATGCACAAGGGCGTGAATGCGATCATGGAGGCGGCCAAGCTGATCGACTGGGCGAACCAGTCCAATGCGCGGGTCATGGCCGAACGGCCGAGCGCACTCGCCGCGATGTTCGACCCGCCCTGGACGAATGCGCATGTCGGCACGATTCATGGAGGCACCGCGAATAACATCACCGCCAAGGACTGCAGGTTCATCATGGGTTTCCGCGTCGTGCCGGGCGAGGACAAGCAGGACTGGGTGGCGCGCTACACGGCCCGTGTGCGGGAGGTGGAGGCGGAGATGCAGGCGGTGCATCCGGAGGCGCGGATCGATCTCGAGCCGTTTTTCGACGTGCCCGGGCTCAAGCCCGAGGAGGGCGGAGCTGCCGAGGCGCTCGTGCGGCGCGTGACGGGGGACAATGCCTCGCATGTCGTCAGCTACGGCACCGAGGCCGGCCAGTTCCAGGAGGCGGGGTATTCGGCCGTGGTCTGCGGGCCCGGGAGCATCGCACAGGCGCATCAGCCAGACGAGTTCATCACCAGGTCCGAATTCGAGGCCGGGCACCGTTTCATGGAAGGGCTGCTCGAAGAGCTGGGCTGACCATGGGCATTCCACTGGGCTTGAAGAATGCGCCGGAGCATCGTGCGGACCTGCCCGAGCAGGTCGACGCGGTGATCATCGGCGGCGGGATCATCGGGATCTGCACAGCCTACTATCTGGCAACGAAGGGCTTGACGCCACTCGTGCTCGAAAAGGGGCGTGTGGCGGCCGAGCAGAGCGGGCGCAACTGGGGCTGGATCCGCAAGACGGCAAGGGATGCGGCCGAGCTGCCCATCGTCATCGAGGCGCAACGGCTCTGGCGCGAGCTGGAGGCCGCCTGCGAGGTGGGCTTCGGCCTCAAGTCCTGCGGCGTGACCTTCCTGCCTGAAAGCGACAAGGAGCTTGCAGGCTACGAGGCGTGGCAGGCCGAGTTCGGTGCCGCTGCGGGGACGGTCATGCTTTCGGCCGCCGAACTGCGCGCGATGTTTCCGGACGCGGAACCGCCCTGGACCGGTGCGATGCATACTCCTTCGGACATGGTGGCCGAACCCTTTGAAGCGGTGCCTGCCATTGCGCGGGCGGCCGTGCGGGCGGGTGCGCTCATCCGCGAGGGCTGCGCCGCGCGCGGCCTCGAGACGGAAGCCGGGGGCGTCTCAGGGATCCTCACCGAGGATGGCCTCGTAAAGACAAGCCGTGTGTTGGTGGCTGGCGGGGCCTGGTCCTCGCTCTTCCTGCGGCGGCACGGCGTGAGCATTCCACAGCTCTCGGTGCGCTCGAACGTGATGCACACCGCACCCATGCCCGACTTTCATCAGGGCGCGGCGGGTGAGGCTGGCATGTCCTTTCGCCGCCGCAGCGATGGCGGCTACACGATGGCTTCGCTGGGTTTCAACGAGCTCTATATCGGCCCCGATGCCTTCCGTGCATTGCCGCATTACAGGCAGGTGCTCTGGAGTGGGGCCTTTCCGGTCAAGCCGCGCGCTCTCGGGCCGAGGCATTACCCCGACCATTGGCGGACCGATCGGCGCTGGGCCATGGACGCGCAAAGTCCGTTCGAGCGGATGCGCGTTCTGGACCCGGAGCCGAACCATGGCGCGCTCGACGCGATGCTCGACCGATTCGCGACGCGTTTTCCCGCGATCGGCAGGCCCGTGGAAGCGCGGCGCTGGGCGGGGATGATCGACGCGATGCCTGACGTGGTGCCCGTGGTGGACGAGTCGCCGATCAGTGGCGTGGCAATCTGCACCGGGATGTGCGGACATGGCTTCGGGATCGGGCCGGGATTCGGACGGATCATGGCCGATTTGATGACCGGAGCCGCGCCCGGGCATGATTTGGGTCGCTTTGCCTTGTCGAGGTTCAGCACTTGGTCCAAGTTGACCCTCGGCCCTGATATCTGAGGAGATGCGCGATGCCGATCAAGAACCGATTTGCCGAGTTGCAAGACAAGCTGACCGCGTGGCGCCGCGATATCCATACGCACCCAGAGCTGCGCTTTACCGAGACCCGAACGGCGGGGCTCGTCGCGAAGCGGTTGCGCGCCCTCGGCGTGGATGAGGTCCATGAAGGCTTCGGCAAGACGGGCGTCGTTGCTGTCATCAAGGGGCGCACGGACAAGAGTGGGACGGTTCTGGGCTTCCGGGCCGACATGGACGCGCTGCCGATCACCGAGGCGACGGGGCTGGACTATGCCTCGCAGACGCCCGGGATCATGCATGCCTGCGGGCATGACGGGCATACGACGATGCTTCTGGGCGCGGCTCAGTATCTTGCCGAGACGCGCAACTTCGATGGCACTGTCGTGCTGATCTTCCAGCCGGCAGAGGAGGGCGGCGGCGGCGCGGTGGCGATGCTGAAAGACGGGCTCCTCGAGAAATTCGGGATCGACGAGTTCTACGGGATGCACAACTGGCCCGGCGTGGAGGCGGGGCAGTTCGCCCTGCGCGAGGGGCCGCAGATGTCGGCGGCGGGGGCCTTCGAGATCAAGGTGCGGGGCAAGGGCGGCCACGGGGCCATGCCGCATCTCGCAGTCGACACCACTTTGGCCGCGAGCCAGATCGTCAGTGCCTTGCAATCGGTCGTCTCGCGCAATGTCGACCCGCTCAAATCGGCGATCATCTCGGTCTGCGGGATGACCTCGGACACGGACACCTACAATGTCATTCCCGACGAGGTGAGCCTGAAGGGCACGACACGCTATCTCGACAAGGAAATCGGCGCGCTCATACAGGAGCGACTGCCCGCGCTGGCTCAGAGCACGGCGGAGGCCTTTGGCGCGACGGCGCACGTCCGCTGGCTGACGGGCGTGCCGCCGACCGTGAACTCCCGCGAGGGCGCGGCGAATGCCGCGAAGGCGGCCGAGGCCGTGACGGGCCGGCCGCCGCTCGAGATCGACCCGGTGATGCCTGCGGAGGATTTCTCGGAAATGCTTGAAGCCCGCCACGGGGCGTATATCTTCATCGGCAATGGGCCGAGCGCGGACCTGCATAACCCGGCCTACAATTTCAACGACGATATCCTGCCAATTGGCAGCAGCTTCTTCGCCGAACTGGCGGAAAGCCGCATGCCGCTGAAGGACTGAAAGGACAGAACATGCCAGTCAAGAACCGATTTGCCGAACTGCACGACGAGATCACAGCCTGGCGGCGCGATCTTCACGAGAACCCGGAGATCCTTTTCGAAACCCACCGCACCAGCGCGATCGTGGCGGAGAAACTCGAGGCCTTCGGCTGTGACGAGGTCGTCACGGGGATCGGACGCACCGGTGTCGTCCGCGTGATCAAGGGCAAGTCCGACACATCCGGCAAGGTGATCGGGCTTCGCGCAGACATGGATGCGCTGCCGATGACGGAAACGACGGGTCTGCCCCATGCCTCCAAGACCGAAGGCGCGATGCATGCCTGTGGGCATGACGGGCACACGGCGATGCTTCTGGGCGCGGCGCAATACCTGAGCGAGACGCGCAACTTCGACGGCACCGTCGTCGTGATCTTCCAGCCCGCCGAAGAAGGCGGCGGCGGCGGCAAGGAAATGTGCGATGACGGGATGATGGAGCGCTTCGGCATCCAGGAAGTCTACGGGATGCACAACTGGCCGGGCCAGCCTGTCGGGCAGTTCGCGATCCGTCCGGGGCCGTTCTTCGCGGCGACGGACCTGTTCTCGATCGAATTCAAGGGCAAGGGCGGGCACGGCGCAAAACCGCATGAAACCGTGGACACCACCGTCATGGCGGCCCATGCCGTCACCGCGCTCCAGACCATCGCCAGCCGCAACGCCGACCCGATCGACCGGCTGGTTGTTTCGGTCACGTCCTTCGAGACGTCCTCTCATGCCTTCAACGTGATTCCCGGCGGCGTGACGCTCAAGGGCACGGTGCGCACCATGAGCC
>JAWLEL010000067.1:0-10034 GCA_041686165.1 Lentibacter sp. | reverse complement strand
CCGCGCCCTTGCCCTCTATGATTGCCACGATCCCGCTGCGCGCGATCCCCTCGTGAATTTCGTCGACGCCGAACTCGCGCAGACGCGCCGCCACGAAGGCCGCCGTCTCGTGACAGTCGAGCGCCAGCTCGGGGTGCATGTGAATATGCCTGCGCCAGCCGGCCATCTCCTCGGCGTAGCCGGCGATCCTGTTGATGACAGCCATCTTGCGCATCCCTGCCCAGTTGTTACCGTGCCACTCAACACCGAAG
This sequence comes from Lentibacter sp., assembly GCA_041686165.1. Taxonomy (GTDB): domain Bacteria; phylum Pseudomonadota; class Alphaproteobacteria; order Rhodobacterales; family Rhodobacteraceae; genus Lentibacter. The sequence goes on along the minus strand of JAWLEL010000067.1, from coordinate 9,783 downwards.
AAAGGCCGCGTGCAATGGCAGATGAAACCCTCATTCATGATCCTAACGGCGGCCTCCCGCGCCTCCGGGAGATCATGCGAGCCCTGCGCGACCCGGACACGGGCTGCCCCTGGGATATCGAGCAGACCTTCGCCTCCATCGCCCCCTACACGATCGAGGAGGCCTACGAGGTCGCCGACGCGATCGAGCGCGAAGCCTGGGACGAGCTCAAGGGGGAACTGGGCGATCTCCTGTTCCAGTCGGTCTTTCACGCCCAGATGGCCGCCGAGGCCGGGCTGTTCGATCTCGACGCGGTGGCCGACACCATGTCCGACAAGATGGTCGCGCGGCATCCGCATGTCTTCGGCTCCGAGAGCCGCGAGAAATCGGCGGATCAGCAGACACAAGATTGGGAAGCGATCAAGGCTGCCGAGCGTGCGAAAAAGGCCCAGACCGGCGCGCTCGATGGCGTCGCCGTGGGCCTGCCCGCGCTCCTGCGCGCGCACAAGTTGCAGAAGCGGGCCGCACGCGTGGGCTTCGACTGGCCTGATGCGGGCGATGTGCTGGACAAGATCACCGAGGAGGCCTGCGAGCTCACGGAGGCCCGCGAGACGCTCGGGCCCGAGGAAATCGAGGAGGAATTCGGGGATCTGATGTTCGTCATGGCCAATCTCGCCCGCCACCTCGGCGTGGAGCCGGAAGCGGCCCTGCGCCGCGCAAATGCCAAGTTCACCCGGCGTTTCGCGCATATCGAGGCTGCGCTCGGCGCGGCGGGCAAGCGCCCCGAGGACAGCACGCTGGCCGAGATGGACGCGCTCTGGGACGCGGCAAAGGCCAAGGAGAAACAAGCAGATAATACCTGATCTAATAAATCAGGTATTGACCTGATAAAATTTGTCGGATTAAAACACGAGCCAGTGCAACACTGGAGACTCGCATGATACACGCTGCAAGAATCACCCTCGCCCTCACCGCCGGCAGCATCGCGCTGCCAGCACTGGCCGACGAGGTGAACATCTATTCCTACCGCCAGCCCGAGCTGATCAAGCCGCTCACGGACGCCTTCACCGAAGAGACGGGGATCGCCGTCAACGTCGCCCACCTCTCGAAAGGCATGATCGAACGCCTCGACGCCGAGGGCGAACGCTCGCCCGCCGATCTGATCTTCACGGTCGACATCTCGCGCCTTTATGCCGCTGTCGAAGCTGGCCACACACAGGCCGTCAGCAGCGAGACGCTCGAAGCCAATGTTCCTGATCTCTACCACGATCCAGAGGGCCACTGGTGGGGTCTGACGACGCGCGCGCGCATCATCTACGCAAGCCAGGAGCGCGTCGCCGAAGGCGAGATCACGACCTATGAAGATCTTGCCGATCCGAAATGGGAAGGCCGTATCTGCACACGCTCCGGCACGCACCCCTACAATGTCGCCCTGGCATCCGCCGTGATGCATCACCACGGCGAGGACGCCGCCAAGGAATGGCTCGAAGGCATCAAATCCAACCTCGCGCGCAAGCCGCAGGGCAACGACCGTGCACAGGTCAAGGCGATCTGGGCCGGCGAGTGCGACATCGCCGTCGGCAACACCTATTACATGGGCAAGATGCTGAGTGATGACGAGCAGAAGGCATGGGCCGAAAGTGTCCGCATCACCTTCCCGACCTTTGAAGACGGCGGCACCCATGTGAACATTTCCGGCGTCGCCATGACCAAGCATGCGCCCAACGCAGAAAACGCGCTCAAGATGATGGAATTCCTGACATCGCCCAAGGCGCAGGAAATCTACGCCGAAGCCAACTTCGAATACCCCATCGCGGAAGGCACGGAAGCTGATCCGCTCGTTCAGAGCTGGGGAGACTTCGAAGCCGATGATGTCAACCTGATGGAGCTTGCCGAGAAGCGCAAGGATGCGCTCAAGCTGATCGAAACGGCCGATTTCGACGGCTGATCGCAAGAGCTGATCCCTCCCTTGGACAGTCTCGCGAGGGGCGCGCCGCCACGGCGCGCCCTTTTTGTCATTCCACCAGCGTGACGCCGTTCATCTGCCTCAGGGCGTTCAGGTCATCGGCATAGCGCGCATCGAGCGCGGCTTGCTGCGCCCGTGAGAACCCCGCGAAGCCGAGGTTTTCGTCATTGTCTGCATGGCTCCGGATGATCTCCTGCCATTCGGGCCTGCTCAGCGTGCGCCCTTGCGCGTAGATCTCCTGCAAGGCCAGCATCGCCGCGTCTGTCGCGCTGATATTCATCGCCCTCCCGGGCTCGATGAACTCGCCCGCATCACACCCAAGCAACTGCCCGAGGACAGCACGGCTCTCCCCGCGCGCGCCATATTCGATCACGCGAATTTCCTCCGGGCCAAGCACGCTCCTCATCGCTTGAATCACGTTCTGCCAGCCGCCCTTGAAGCTCACCATCGTCTCGGACATGTCCGCGAATGGCTCGATGGCGTTGTCCTCGGCATGCTTTCGATAGCCCGAAACGAAAAGCTCCGCATAGGGACGCACCACGAAGAGCGCGCGCTTTGGCCTGGCGTCGATCGCGGCGAATGCATCGCGCATGACCATGTAGCGCTTGCGGGCATTGGGATAGAGCTTGCCCCGAAAGAAGAGCCGGATGATCCCGGGCAGGTTCTCGTCGGAAAAGAGCAGCTTGCCCCGCCCCTGCGTCACCTGCCCGCGCATGATCCGACCCATCTTCTCCGTGAAGACGGCGACATCCTCCGCCCCGTGCCGCGGCTTGGGCAGTCGCAATGCGAGCGAGCCGCCGGGCACACCGTCGCGGCTTGGATATGAGAGGTCAAAGCCACGGGCCTCCAGCCGCTCGCGATTGGCGGCCATGCAAAGCTGAAAGCTGGATGTGCCCGTCCGGTGCGCCCCAGCATGAATGAAGACCTGTCTCGACATCAGCCTGCCATTGCCCGTTTTCCACCACTCTCAGCCAGATCGCGCGCATATGCAACGCTTCCCATGGACAAGCCGCGCCTCTCGGGCCACAACTCCAGCCAAAAGGAGGCCCCATGAGCGCGCGCAAGATCATCATCGACACGGACCCCGGACAGGACGATGCCGTGGCCATCCTGCTGGCGCTCGCCAGCCCCGAAGAGCTTGACGTTCTGGGCGTGACCTGCGTGGCCGGCAATGTCCCGCTCGCGCTCACCTCGAAGAACGCCCGCATCGTCTGCGAGCTGGCCGGCAAGCCGGAGACGCGCGTCTTTTCGGGCTGTGATGCGCCCCTCAAGCGCAAGCTCATCACCGCCGAGCATGTCCACGGCAAGACCGGCCTTGACGGCCCCGTTCTGCCTGACCCAGTCATGCCGCTCGAAGAACAGCACGCCGTGGATTTCATCATCGAAAGCCTGCGAAACGAGCCATCAGGCTCGGTGAGCCTCTGCCCCCTTGGTCCGCTCACCAACATCGCGACAGCATTCGAGCGAGCGCCTGACATCGCCGGGCGTGTGCAGGAGATCGTGCTCATGGGCGGGGCCTATTTCGAGGTCGGCAACATCACCCCCGCCGCCGAGTTCAACATCCATGTCGATCCCGAGGCGGCCGACATCGTCTTTCGCTCCGGCGCGCCGATCACCGTCATGCCGCTCGATGTGACCCACAAGGCGCTTGTGACGGCGGAGCGCAACGAGGCTTTCCGCGCCCTCGGCACGCCCGTGGGCCGTGCAGTCGCGGAGATGACCGATTTCTTCGAACGGTTCGACAAGGAGAAATACGGCTCTTCCGGCGCGCCGCTGCATGACCCTTGCGTGACAGCCTACCTCTTGAAGCCCGAGCTCTTCACCGGCCGCCATGTCAACGTCGCGATCGAGACAGGCTCGGAGCTGACTCTCGGCATGACCGTGGCCGATTGGTGGCGCGTCACGGACCGCGCGCCCAACGCGACCTTCATGGGCGACATCGACGCCAAAGGCTTTTTCTCGCTTCTGACAGAAAGGCTCGCCCGCCTATGAACCTGCTGCACCTCGCCAACACCGGCGATCTCGAGAAGCTGCGACCGCTGGTCGCCGCCTTCCATGCCCATATGGGGATCGAGCAGAGCGACGAGGCGCGCGAAGCGGCGCTCATGCCGCTGCTCGAGGGGCTGCCGCTCGGCGCGGCCTATCTCATCGGACCACGCAAGGCACCCGTCGGTTACATCCTGATTTCCTTCGGCTACTCGGTCGAGCTGGGCGGGATCAACGCCAGTGTCGACGAGTTCTACATCCGCGAGAAAGTCCGCAGCCGGGGAATGGGCAGTGAAGTCTTGATGACACTCCTGCCTGCGCTGCGCGAGCACGGCGTCAAGGCGCTGCATCTCGAGGTCAGCCGCGCGGACGAGAGGGCGCAGCGGCTCTACAAACGGGCCGGCTTCGAGCCGCGCGATGGCTACATGCTGATGACGCGCACGCGCTGAGGGCCAGTGCAGGAGGGATCGCCAGGCAGGGGCTGACCGGATGCCCCGCCTGCTGCACGGCAATCTTTCAGCCGCCTGGTGTCGGCCTGCGCTTGTTGATCAGGAACAGCCCGAGAGCCACGAGCACCAGCCCACCGATGATCTCCGGCCCGATCGGCTCGTCCAGCAGCAGCCAGCCCAGCGCCACGCCGCAGACCGGCGACAGGAAGCTGAAGGAAGCGACGCCCGAGGCCGGATAGATCTTCAGCAGCGCGAACCATATCAGATAGCCGAAACTCGCCACGCCGATGGACTGGAACGCCAGCCCGGCCCAGTGAATGGCCTGCAAATCGCGCGTGAGCGGCCCGAAGAGCGGGGCCAGCATGAGCAGCAGCAGCATCGAGACGCCGAGCTGCCAGAAAAGCTGCACCTCCGGCGCTTCCTCGGAGACACGGCTCAGCCGCAGCACAAGCGCGATCCCGCCCCAGCCGAGCGCCGCTCCGAGAGCCAGCACATCGCCCCAGAACGCCCCTTCCGCGCCTTCGCTCGGGTCGACGAGAACCCAGACGACTCCTGCCATCGCCAGCACAAGCCCCGTGGCACGGGCCCGGCTCATACGCTCGTTCGGCAGGACGAAATGGGCGCAAAGCGTCAGCCAGACCGGCATGGAGTAGAAGATGATCGACGCGCGGCTCACAGTTGTCAGATCCAGCGAGAGGTAGAGACAGACAAACTCGAAAGTGAACAAGACCCCGAGCAGAAGCCCCGGTCCGATCAGATCCGGGCGCACCCCGAGCGCGATCCCGCGATAGCGCATGAAGGCAAGCATGATCAGGAAAGCAAAGATCGAGCGCAAGGCAGCCATGTAGACCGGCTGAAAGCCCCCGTTCGAAACCTTGATGACAACCTGATTGAAGCCCAGCACGATCGCGAAAGCCGTGAGCGCAACCGCGCCCGCGAGGTCCATTTGATCCTTGCGTTCCATCCCGCCACAAGAGGGTGCAACGGCGCGAGGGTCAAGCCACTTTCCTCTTCTCGTCAAGGCGGGGCCGGGGCACGTTGCATCCAGACTGTAGCAGGAGAGCGCCGCCCCACGCGGTGGTCGATCCCAGTTCCCGTTTCTCCTTGAATCGCATAGAATGACCATTCTTCAATGCGCCTCGGGAGCCCCCAAGCATGTCCGCCACAAGATTGCGCGTCGCCAGCTACAACCTTCAGAAATGCGTCGGGCTCGACATGCGCCGTCGCCCGGACCGCTCATTGCAGGTAATTTCGAAGCTGGGCGCACAAATCGTCGTGCTGCAAGAGACCGACAAGCGCCTGGCGCCCCGCCCTGCCGCCCTGCCCCGTGCGATGGCAGAAGATCATGGCTGGCAGGTGCTGGCGCTCACACGCGGCTCCGCCTCGCTGGGGTTTCACGGCAACGCCATGCTGCTCTGCCCCGAGGTGAAGGTGAACCGGGCCACGAAGATCGACTTGCCGGGCCTCGAGCCACGCGGCGCGATCCTGGCCGAAGTGGACACATCCATCGGCCCCTTGCGAATCGTCGGAACACATCTCGGTCTCGTGCGGCGCTACCGCCTCTTGCAGCTCAAGGAGATCATGCGGCACATGCGCGACCTGCCGGCCATGCCCACGGTGATCGCCGGGGATTTCAACGAATGGGGCAGCCCCCGCGCGCTCGACACGGCGACGCACGGGATCGATATCGTGCCCACACCGCCCAGCTTTCCAGCCCCGCGCCCGCTCGGCGCGCTTGACCGGATCGCGCTCACGCCGGATCTGCGCGCGCCCCGCACCGGCCGCTACGCAGGTGCCCCGGCGCGGATCGCCTCCGATCATCTGCCGGTCTGGGCCGACATCGAGCGCGCCTGATGCCCTGGATGCAACAGATCTCGACATCGCCCGGCCCATCTTGATAGTCTCGGGACTTATCCTGCGCCTCTCGGGTATCCGCGTGGCCAACCGCTTCGCCAGCGCGCCAGACCTGATGTGAGGACTTCACCATGACTGACTATCTTGTCTATGACGTTTTCACCGCCACGCCCTTCGGCGGCAACCAGCTCGCCATCATCCCCGATGCAGGCGCCCTTCCCGATGAGCAGCTCCAGAAGATCGCGCGGGAGTTCAACTTTTCCGAGACAACCTTCGTCTACCCACCGGCGGACGCCGCCCATACCGCGCGCGTGCGCATCTTCACGCCCACGATGGAAGTGCCCTTCGCCGGGCATCCGACAATCGGCACGGCCATCGCACTTGCCGATCTGGGCCATGGCCCCGAGATGACGCTCGAGCTTGGCATCGGCCCGATCGAGACCCGCGCGGAAGGTGGCGCGGCCGCCTTCACCACGCGTGTGCCGCTCGAGATCCTCGCCCGCCCGGAGCCGGAGCTTATCGCCCGCGCGCTCGGACTCGAGCAAGCCGACATCTGCATGGCGGCGCACCCGCCCACCATGGCCGGCGTCGGCCTGCCCTTCACGCTCACGCGGCTCAAATCACGCGCGGCGCTGGCGCGCTGCGCGCCGCAAACGGACGCCTTCCGCGAGGGCAACGCGCGCTACCCGGGCGCGCTCGATTTCGCGCAGTTCGTCTATACGGACGAAGGCGACACGCTCCATGCCCGCATGTTCGCCCCGCTCGACGACATCCCCGAAGACCCGGCCACCGGCTCCGCTGCTGCGGCGCTCGGGGCCTTTCTCGCCCAGCTCGACGGCAAGGAGATTTCCGCGCAAATCATACAGGGCGCGGATATGGGTCGCCCCTCGGTCATCGGGCTCGAAGCCGACCGGCAGCGCGTCACCATCTCCGGGCAGGCCTGCCGCACGATGCGGGGCGTGTTGACCATCTGAGCGCGAAGGACTGGTCAAGACCTTTGGCATTCGCTACACCCGCGCCCAAGCCGATCCGAAGTATATTGCCCCGAAGAACATTGGCATGACCGAGACGATTACAGAACGCTGCGAAGCCAAGGGCCTGCGGATGACAGGCCAGCGCCGGATCATCGCCGCCGTGCTCGAGGAATCCGACGATCACCCCGATGTCGAAGAGCTCTACACGCGCTCCTCGGCGCGCGACGAGAATATCTCCATCGCCACCGTCTATCGCACGGTCAAGCTCTTCGAAGAGGCTGGAATCCTCGACAAGCTCGAGTTCGGCGACGGGCGCGCGCGCTATGAAGATGCCGAACGAGAGCATCATGATCACCTGATCGACATGCACTCCGGCGAAGTGATCGAGTTCGTCGACCCCGAGATCGAGGCCCTTCAGGAAAAGATCGCCGAAAAGCTGGGGTATAGGCTCATCGGGCATCGCCTCGAGCTATACGGCGTGCCGTCCAAGAAGTGATGGACGCTGCGCAGCCGCCGATGGTGGCTTCGTGCCTTTCGCGCTTTGGCACTGCATGGCCAAGCCTTCAAGACGCCCACCTCTCCCGGCGCACAAAACTCCTTCACATGCGAAATACCCTTGCCCCCGCGCTGCTTTTGCCGCAGTGATCCGGGGCAACTACAATGGCCGAACCCCATGAACAACCTGCGCGGCATCCTTCTTATCACCGCGGCCATGGCCGCGTTTGCCATAGAAGACAGCTTCATCAAGTTTCTCACCGCATCTCTGCCCCAGGGGCAGGTCCTCGGCATGCTCGGTCTGGGCGGCGCGTTCGTCTTCCTCATGCTGGCCTTGCGCAACAGGGCCAATGTCTTCGCCAGCAGCGCGTTCCGGCCCGCGCTTGTCTGGCGCACGCTCAGCGAAGGCGTCGCGGCAGCATTTTTCGTCATGTCGCTCTCGCTCGTGCCGCTTTCCACGGTTGCCGCCGTCTTCCAGGCCACGCCGCTTGCCATCACGCTGGGGGCGGCCCTTTTCATGGGTGAAGATGTCGGCTGGCGTCGGTGGACAGCGATCATCATCGGCTTCATCGGCGTCATCATCATCATCCGGCCCGGTCTCGAAGGCTTCCAGCCCGCGTCACTGATGGTCCTCATCGCCGTCTTCGCCATCGCCGCGCGCGATCTGCTCACGCGGCTCATCCCGCCCGAAACGTCCTCGACAGTCGTCTCCTTCTGGGGCTTCTTCATCCTCTTTCTCTCCTCGCCGATCCTCATCGCCTTCACGGGCGCGCCGCGCGCCATTGATGGTGTCGAGCTGGGCCTGATCACGATGTCCGTCATGTTCGGGGTCACGGGTTATTACATGGTCGTCGTGGCGATGCGCCTTGGCGATGCCTCGGCAATCATGCCGTTCCGCTACACGCGGCTCATCTTCTCCCTGGTCCTCGGCATGGCCATTTTCGGCGAAAAACCCGACGCGCTCACCTATCTCGGTGCCGCGATCATCATCGCCTCGGGCCTCTATACCTTCCTGCGCGAGCGGCAGCTTCACCGAAAAGGCGCACTCGCGCGGTCATAATCTCCCATGTTGGCGCTACCGCCCTTGCGCTCAGGGCACGGCCCCCTACAACGCGGGACAAGACAGGTCCGGTTGACGTCCGGCAAAGCCAGGGAAAGAGAGCACATCATGAGCACGATCATCGACATTCACGCCCGCGAGATTCTCGACAGCCGCGGCAACCCGACCGTCGAAGTCGACGTGATCCTCGAAGATGGCACGATGGGCCGCGCAGCTGTCCCCTCCGGCGCCTCGACAGGCGCTTACGAAGCCGTCGAGAAACGCGACGGCGACAAGACCCGCTACATGGGCAAGGGCGTGCTGGAAGCCTGCGCCGCCGTGAACGGAGAAATCACCGAGGCGCTTGTGGGGATGGACGCGACCGAGCAGGTCGCGCTCGACGCCACGATGATCGAGCTTGACGGCACGCCCAACAAGGCCCGCCTCGGCGCAAACGCGATCCTCGGCGTCTCGCTCGCCGCTGCCAAGGCTGCGGCCGACTACTGCGCACAGCCGCTCTTTCGCTATGTCGGCGGCACTTCGGCGCGCGTCTTGCCCGTGCCGATGATGAACATCATCAACGGTGGCGAACATGCCGACAACCCGATCGACATCCAGGAATTCATGATCATGCCGGTCTCGGCAGACACTATCCGTGATGCCGTGCGCATGGGCGCGGAAGTCTTCCACACGCTCAAGAAAGAACTCGCCGCCGCCGGCCTCGCGACAGGTGTGGGCGATGAGGGCGGCTTCGCTCCCGACATCGCGAGCACGCGCGAAGCACTCGATTTCATCCTCAAGTCCATCGAAAAGGCAGGCTATACACCCGGGCAGGACATCTACCTCGCCCTCGACTGCGCCGCGACGGAATACTTCAAGGACGGCAAGTATGAGCTGACGGGCGAGGGCAAATCCCTCACGCCCGCCGAAAACGTCGCCTACCTCGAGGCGCTCTGCGCCGACTATCCGATCATCTCGATCGAGGATGGCTGCTCGGAAGACGACTGGGAGGGCTGGAAAACCCTCACCGACACCCTTGGC
>JAWLEL010000066.1:0-10056 GCA_041686165.1 Lentibacter sp. | reverse complement strand
TTTACCGCGTGCGGGGCGTTAACCGGGCGCTTTCGGTGCCGGGCGGTGCACGCCCGGTGCACAGGGGGGTGCACACATGTCACCCCCCGTTTTTCAGGCGGGTTAACCTTTCGATTCGGCCGCGTCCGTCTCGACGATCTCGGCCTCTTCCACGGTGTCCGTTTCGGGCGCCTCATCCTCCGATCTGTCCTCGATCGCCCCCACGATCAGCGGCAGCATCTCGACCCCCGTCGGTGCGCTCACATCCGCCTGCGGCGGACGCTTCCAGGCCAGTGTATCAAGGGCATGGCAGTTGTCGCATGTGGGCGTCCATTCGGCCTGGATATGCTGGCAATTCTCGCAGACCCATTGCGGCCCCCGAGGCGCCATGATCGCCCGCGCGAGCCAGCCCTTGACGACGGTGTCCGACGCCCCCTGCCCGCGTTCTATCGCGGCCATGATGGTCAAGGCACGGGCGTCACCCTCCGTCTCTGCCAAATCGCCAAGTGCCCGTTTTGCCTCGGGAAATTCCTCTGCCGCGATATGCAGCTCGGCCAGCAGCATCTTGGTTTCGGCGTGGTCCGGATGCAGTTTCGTCAGCTTGCGAAATCGCTTGATCCGCTTGTCCGGCGTCTCGTCCGGGACGATCTCGGCGAAGGCCTCCGCAAGGCCCGGATGCGGCTGTGCCTCCCATGCTTTCGCAATCACCCGCGTCGCATATCTTGGCTTCTCCTGTTCGATGTAGCTGCGCGCCGCGAGGATCGCCGCAGGGACCAGATCGGGCGAGAGCCTGTTGGCCTCGATCGCCCGTTCCTGCGCCTCCACGCCAGCACCTTCGCTCAGCACGTCCCGCGCCTCCGAGAGCGCCAGGACGGCATCGCGCCGCTTGTGCACATCGCGCGGCACATTGCCGTGTTTGAGCTTGGCTTTCAGCGTCTCCCGCGCCCCGCTCCAGTCAGACTTTTCCGCCTGCAATTTCAACAGGGTATCCTGTGTCTCCGCATGCTGCGGCTTGATCGAGAAGGCCGTCTTGGCGAGTTTGAGCGCCTTGTCCGTCTCGCCCGCTTCGAGCCGCTGCTTCATGATCCCGCGCACCCCGACAAAGCGGGTCCGATCCTCGCCGAGCAGCCGCTTGTAGGCCTCCTCGGCCTTGGCCTTGTCGCCAGACATCTCGGCGGCCTGCGCCGTGAGCAGGTTGGTCAGATCGGGGCGCTCCAGATAACGCTCGGCGCGCGCAGCCTTGGCCAGCGCAAGCCGCCCCTCACCAGACGCCAAAGCCATCATGCCATCCGCCAGCGCCTGGAAGCCCTTGCGCTCGCGGTTCCTGTCGAAATAGCGCGAGATCGCCGTTTCATCCCCGTTCAGGAAGTGCAGCGTCGCCATCAGCAGGCCCATCAGCTTGAGCAACAGCCACACGGCCAGGACCAGCAAAACAAGGGCAATCACCGCTTGCAGCGGCCCGAGGTTATACTCCTGCCCGGCAAGGGCGATCCGGATACCGCCATCAAACTGAAGAAGCTCGACAGCGCCGTAGCTGAGGGCCGCGACAATGCAGAAGAAAAGAACGATCTTAATCAGTGACCAAAGCATCAATTGCCCCTCAATTCGAATTTACTTGCTGGTTCAAGGCTTCAGCCGCTTCAACAGCGGCGCGCCTTGCACGGGCCGCTTCGAGCCAGTCCTCGAGCGGCGCCTGCGCCGCCTCCGGCAAAGCATCCGCCTCGGCCTCGACATCGCCGAAGCGCCCCTCTCTCGCTGCCGCTTCCATACGCGAGAGAACAGCGTCGGGGTCATCGCCCTCGCGCGGCTCCAGCGAGCGCGCACCAAGCTGGTTCTTGAGAAAGTTCCCGAGCCCCCCGCCCTCGCTCTCCCCACGCGCAGCTGCAAGCGCCTCGCGGGCAACGGGCGGGAAGGCCTCGCTCAGCTCGCTCACCGTCACGACACCGTCGGCCTCGGCCCTGAGAGGATCAGGTATCTCGATACCAACCTCCTCGAGCCTGCTGATGGCCTCGGCATAAGCCGAGCCCGTTTCCAGAGAGGTCAGGATCTGGCTCAGGGCTGATCGCTTGAGGGCGTCCTGTGCCGTCATTTCCGCGCTGGCGCGCTCCTCTTCAGCAGCCTGCGCCATGGCTTCGACTTCGGCTCGCTGCTTGGCCAAAGCTTCCTGCAGCGCTTCGAGCTCGCGCCTGTAGGCTTCGACGGCTTCAGGAGTCGCGTCGGCAACAGGTGCCTTTTCCAGCGTGGTCAGCCGCTCGTCGATCCCGTCAAGGCGGCCGAGGCTTTCCCTGATGTCCCCGATCTCGGCATTGACCCCGTCGAGCGAAGCCTGCGCCTGGTTCAAAGCTGTTTCTATCTGCGATGTGTCGCCCTGGTCCGCCTGCGCTTCCTGGAGCTCAGCGATCCGTGTTGACTGGGTCTCGACCTGTTCGGTGAGTGCCTGGATCTCGCCGTCATCCTGCGGCAGCCAGCTTTCCGGCAGTTCGGGCAGCAGGTAGATCACCGCTGCCGCGCCAATCCCTGCGGCAACCACACCACCAAGAACCATCGGCATGAATCCGCCCTTGCGCAAGACAACAGGTGCCGTGGCATCAACGCCCGCAGTGGCCGACGCCGGATCATCCGCGGGCGCTCCGGCTGTCTCTTCTTCCACGACAGCCTCCTGCGCGTCGCTCTCGGCCGTGTCTTCCTCTGCTTCCGGCACATGCTCATCAGCGCCTTCGTCATCGGTGGAGGTCACAGTCTCGTCTTGTTTTTCAGTCAGCTCTTCGCCGTCCGATGACGTCTCGTCCTCGGTAGTCGTGTTCTCTTCCGTTTCGTCCTTCTTGCGTGCCACTGTGCACGGCCCTCCCGAATCTAGATAAATCAACGGCGACAGGGTTCAGCTTATTCGCCCCGGGTCCGGCGCTCAAGCGCGCAGGCTGCGTCATAGAGCGCGGCAGTCGTTTCCAGCATCGCCTCCGCATCCGGGGTCCTCGCCACGGCGCCCTCGCGCAGCTGCACCGCCTTGAAAGCCTCGCGCACCGCTGGACTGATAAACGCCGCCAAACGCGTTGAGTTCCCGGATACCTGTCTTGCAAGCTCGCGCGCGGAGCGGGGCGAGAAAAGGGGAAGAATCACGCTCCCTTCACCCGCAAGTGCAGTTTTCGCCTCACGTGTCAGGGTTTTGACGTTCTGGTCATAGACGATTACCTCGTCGATATTGTCATGCGCGTTGGCGAGATGCGCCGTGACATGCCGCCCCCGGACATGCAGCAGGCGCTCCCCCTCGCGGGGCAGCACAGTCATCAAACGGGCGATATCCGGCGCGGTTGCGATGACCTCATGCCGGCTTTTCCGCGCCGCCTCGGCTGTTGCCTCACCGACGCAATAGGCCCGGCCGGCGGGGCCGCCCGCGCGCCTGAATCCTTCGACCCCATGAGCCGACGTGAACACGAACGCGCCTGACGCCGGGATCGTGTCGGGCGCCAGATAGGCAATCTCGAGAACAGGCGACAAGATGATGGGCACGGCACCCAGCCTGCTCTCCAGCGCCGCAGCAAATCGCTCCGCAGCCTCGCGTGGACGCGTGAGCAGAATGACAGGTGAACTTGTTTTGCCCATGGCTTCGGTGTTACCTGCGAGAACCCGTCCTTGCAACGAAAAGGCCCATGGCTGAAACCCTCCGCATTCTCGGCATCGAAAGCAGCTGCGATGACAGTGCCGCATCCGTTGTCGAAGGCAGCGTCGGCGCGGCCCATGTGCGCTCGTCCGTTGTCGAAGGGCAAGGCGCACTTCACGCGGCATTCGGCGGCGTGGTCCCGGAAATTGCTGCGCGCGCTCACGCAGAAAAGCTCGATGGCTGCGTCATGCGCGCCCTTGACGCGGCGGGGCTGACGCTTGACGAGATCGATGCCATCGCCGTTACGGCAGGCCCCGGTCTCATCGGCGGTGTCATGTCGGGAGTCATGCTCGCAAAGGGGCTTGCCCTCGGGGCCGGAAAGCCGCTCCTCGGGGTCAACCATCTCGCCGGGCACGCCCTGACGCCGCGCCTGACCGACGGGCTGGACTATCCTTACCTTATGCTCCTGGTGTCGGGAGGGCATTGCCAATTTCTGATGGTCCACGGCCCTGGCATGTTCAAGCGCCTTGGCGGCACGATAGACGACGCGCCCGGCGAAGCCTTCGACAAGACCGCGCGCCTGCTGGGCCTGCCGCAGCCGGGCGGTCCGAGTGTCGAGGCCGAGGCGATGCATGGCGATCAGACTCGCTTTCGCCTGCCGCGCCCCCTGCTGGACAAACCGGGATGCGACATGTCCTTCTCAGGCCTGAAGACGGCTCTGCTCAGAGCGCGGAATGCGCTCTGCGAAGAAAAGGGCGGGCTCACACGGCAGGACCGCGCGGATCTCTGCGCCGGGTTCCAGGCTGCCGTGTCCGATGTGCTTGTCGAGAAGTCACGGCGCGCCCTGGCCGCCTATCTCGCGCAACAGCCTTCGAAGCCTTCGATGGCCGTTGCCGGCGGTGTGGCCGCAAACGCGCCGATCCGAACTGCGCTCGAGCAACTTTGCGAGAGCGTCTCCGTCCGATTCGTCGCACCGCCTCTGTCGCTGTGCACGGACAACGCCGCCATGATCGCCTATGCCGGGCTCGAACTCCTCGACGCCGGTGAGCGCAGCGACATGACGCTGACCGCACGGCCGCGGTGGCCCCTTGACGCAAGCCAGACGCCCATGCTCGGCTCGGGCAAGAAGGGAGCAAAGGCATGATTTCCACCCTCGGCGCAGGTGCGTTCGGCACGAGCCTGGCCATCTCACTGGCACAGCATGGAAACCGCGTGTTGCTCTGGGGGCGGGATGAAAGCCACGTCGCCGAGATGTCGGACGCGCGCTTAAATGCCCGCCGGCTGCCCGATGCGCCGTTTCCGCCCGGTCTTCAGGTCACCTCCGATCTTGACGCCCTGTCGCCGGAGGGGCCGGTTCTTCTTGCGGTTCCAATGCAAGAGCTCAGGGAATTCGCGCAGCAGAACGCCGGGCTCTTGGACGGCAGAACGCTCGTTGCAACATGCAAGGGAATTGACCTGAAAACACATCTCGGCCCGGTCGAAACCCTCGCTGAGGCTGTTCCTTCGGCGACACCCGCCTTGCTGACAGGTCCGAGCTTTGCCGCCGATATCGCCCGTGGACTGCCCACCGCGCTCACGCTGGCCTGTGCCGATGACACCATTGGTGAAGCGCTTCAGCAGTCTCTGACAACCGGCAACCTGCGGCTTTACCGCACGACCGACTTCATCGGTGCCGAGCTTGGCGGCGCCTTGAAGAACGTCATCGCGATCGCGGCGGGTGCCACCATCGGCCGTGAAATGGGCGACAGCGCGCGCGCCGCTCTCATGACCCGCGGCTTTGCCGAAATGCAGCGCCTCGCCCTGAAAAAGGGCGCAAGGCCCGAAACGCTCACCGGCCTCTCCGGCTTCGGCGATCTGGCGCTGACTTGCACATCCGCGCTGTCCCGCAACTATCGGCTGGGCCTTGCGCTCGGGCGCGGCGAGACTTTTGACAATGCCGTCACCGTTGAAGGCGTCGCCACAGCGCGGGCGGTGACGGATTGGGCCGCTGAACTCCACGTGGACATGCCGATTTGCAGCGTCGTCGATGCCTTGTGCCGAGGCGCGATCAGCGTGGATGATGCGCTCCAGACCCTTCTCTCCCGTCCGCTCAAAGAGGAATGAAAATGCTCTATGCCCTTATCTGCACCGACAAGACCGACCATCTCGAAACGCGCAAGTCCAACCGCGATGCCCATCTGGCCTACATCGAGGCGACAGGCGTGGTCACGATGGCCGGTCCGCTGCTTGACGGGGCGGGTGACATGTCAGGTTCGCTCGTGATCCTCGATGTGGAAGATCTGGCCGCCGCCGAGGACTGGGCCAGCAACGACCCCTATGCAAAGGCAGGCCTGTTCTCGGACGTGCGGATCGAGGCCTGGAAGAAAGTGATCGGCTGATGCGCTACTGGCTTTTCAAATCCGAACCCTCGACCTGGAGCTGGGACGATCAGCTCGCCAAGGGCGACACAGGCGAAGAATGGGACGGGGTGCGCAACTACCAGGCCCGCAATTTCATGCGCGAGATGAAGATCGGCGACCGGGGCTTCTTCTATCACAGTCAGAAGGAGAAAGCCGTTGTCGGACTCGTCGAGGTGATCGCCGAAGCGCATCCTGACAGCACCACCGATGACGAGCGCTGGGACTGCGTCGACATCAAGGCGATCTCGTCGGTGAAGCGACCCGTGACGCTGGACATGATCAAGCAGGACCCGCGCCTTGCCGAGATGGTTCTCGTCAGGAACTCGCGTCTTTCGGTGCAGCCCGTCACCGAAGCCGAATGGACCATCATCTGCGAGCTCGCAGGCGTGAAAACATGACGCGGTGGGCAAGGCTGCCAGCAAAAAACACGCGCGGAAAATAAAAGAGGGCTCGTCCGCTCAGCGGCCAAACCCTCTTTCTCCCCACGTGCTCCCATACTCACCACACGTGATCTTGAATTTCGGGCTCGGCCATACTGGCTCGAACATTCCGAAGATAGCCGGGTTTCTTGCTCTCGGCAAAGCTCAAGTATCTAAAACAAGGATCAAATGAAAAACGCCCGCGACAAGGCGGGCGCATTCGTCACGTTTCGGGCCGGTTAGCCGTATACGGCTTCCTTGCCGAAATGCTTGGTCAGCATGTAGTAGACAACAGCACGATACTTGTTGCGCTCGGAGCGGCCATAGGTCTCGAGAACCGAGTTGATCGCGTCCATGAGCTGCGGGCCATCGGCAAGCCCCAGCTTCTTGATCAGGAAGTTGTTCTTGACGGTTTCAAGTTCGCTTTCCTGCGTCGCCGCAACTGTCGATGCGTCCGCATTGTAAATTGCGGGGCCGCAGCCGATCGTGACTTTCGTCAGAAGGTCCATGTCGGGTGTCATGCCGCACTTGTTGCGAAGGTCATCCGCATATTGCGCAATCAAATCATCTCTCTTACCCATAATACTCTCCCACTTATGCTGTCATTCTTGGGTTCCAATAGCCCTGAGGGCTCGGGAAAGAGCCTAATACCGACTTTCGAGTTTACAAAGGAAAAACTCCGCCTGCTTTTCCCCCTCATCGGCAGGAAGTCCGAACGAAAAAAAGCCCCGCATGGAAAAAGCCGATGCGGGGCCCTTCGATCATCTGATGCCGGATCAATACCTGTAGTGTTCGGGCTTGAACGGGCCTTCCGGGCTGACGCCGATATAGTCGGCCTGGTCCTTGTCAAGCTTCGTGAGTTTCACGCCGATCCGGCCCAGGTGCAGCGCGGCGACCTTCTCATCGAGATGCTTGGGCAGGATATAGACATTGTTGTCGTAGTTTTCGCCCTTGGTCCAAAGCTCGATCTGCGCCAGAACCTGGTTGGTGAAGCTTGCCGACATCACGAAGGAAGGGTGCCCCGTCGCGTTTCCGAGGTTCAGAAGCCGCCCCTCGCTGAGCAGGATCAGACGATTGCCCGAGGGCATCTCGATCATGTCGACCTGCTCCTTGATGTTGGTCCACTTGTGGTTTTTCAGGCTGGCGACCTGGATCTCGTTGTCGAAGTGGCCGATGTTCCCGACAATCGCCATGTCCTTCATCTCGCGCATGTGCTCGATGCGAATCACGTCCTTGTTGCCGGTCGTCGTGATGAAGATATCGGCGCTGGCCAGCTCTTCTTCCAACAGAACCACTTCGAAGCCATCCATCGCCGCTTGAAGCGCGCAGATCGGGTCGACCTCCGTGACTTTCACACGCGCGCCCGCGCCCGCGAGAGACGCCGCCGAGCCCTTGCCCACATCGCCGTAGCCGCAGACCACGGCAACCTTGCCGGCCATCATGGTGTCCGTCGCGCGGCGGATGCCGTCGACAAGGCTTTCCTTGCAGCCATACTTGTTATCGAACTTCGACTTGGTGACACTGTCGTTCACATTGATCGCGGGGAAGGGAAGCTGGCCTTCCCTGACCAGTTGGTAGAGCCTGTTCACACCTGTCGTCGTCTCTTCCGAGACGCCCTTGATCGCTTCGCGCGTCCTGGTGAACCAGCCGGGGGTTTCCGCCATCCGCTTCTTGATCTGCGCTTTGACGACTTCCTCCTCTTCGGATTGCGGCACCGGGATGATCTCCTCGCCCGCCTCGGCGCGTGCGCCCAACAGAACATAGAGTGTCGCATCGCCGCCGTCGTCGAGGATCATGTTCGGACCATCCGCGAACTGGAACGACTTGTCGACGTAGTCCCAGTGCTCCTCGAGGCTCTGGCCCTTGATCGCGAAAACAGGTGTGCCGCCCGCCGCGATCGCCGCCGCCGCGTGGTCCTGCGTCGAGAAGATATTGCACGACGCCCAGCGCACATCCGCGCCCAGCGCCACGAGCGTCTCGATCAGAACCGCCGTCTGGATCGTCATGTGCAACGAGCCCACGATCCGCGCGCCCTTCAGGGGCTTCGCGGAGCCGAATTCCTCGCGCAGCGCCATAAGCCCTGGCATTTCCGTTTCGGCAATGTCGATTTCCTTGCGGCCGTAGTCGGCAAGGGTGATGTCTTTTACGATGTAGTCGGCTGACATGAATGGATACCTGATTGTGAGAATTTGCTCAGGCGGTATCACTTTCCCATAAGGCGCGCAACGGCGGCTCTGTCAGCCTTCGATCAAGGCCGCCTCTTGCAGCGTCGTTCTTCCGTGCCAGTCCGTTCCGGTCGCTATGATGCAGGCTTCTCCGCTCGCATCGGTGCTCAGAACGGTGAAGCTTCCAGTTACATCCGACGCCCAAATCTCCACGACGGAGCGGCCTTCATGAAGCCCGCCCCCGGCCAATTCTTCTTTATAGGTATTCTTCAGTCGCTCGACCATCACATCCCGTGCGCCGCAGCTCTCTGCATGCGCTGGCAAGGATATGAGAATGGCAAAGCCGGCCAGAAGCAGCGCAAACGCGCGCTTGGTGCAAAGTCGCTCCAGCATGGCAACTCCTCGATTTCTGCTCTCAATTTCTGGCCTGTTTCGGCCGTGGACCAGTTTTTCCGATCCTTGCGCTTACATTACGCGATAAATATGGCAAGAAAAGGGCGCGGTCATCTGGCATGGGCGAATTATGGCTAAACCAGTTCTAAAACAAGCGCGCGCATGGCAGCGCATGCTCTCGGGGCGGCGTCTTGATCTGCTTGATCCGACCCCGATGGACATCGAGATCGAAGACATCGCGCACGGGCTTGCCTTCGTTGCGCGCTGGAACGGGCAGACGAAGGGGGACTATGCCTATTCCGTCGCGGAGCATTCCTTGCTCGTGGAGGCCCTGTTTTCCCGCATCTCGCCGAAGAGTCCCGCCAAGTGGAAACTCGCCGCCCTGCTGCACGATGCGCCCGAATACGTGATCGGCGACATGATCTCCCCGGTCAAGGCCGCTGTCGGCCCGGGCTATGAAGAGCTTGACGAGCGCCTCGCCGCAGCGATTCATATTCGCTTCGGCCTGCCCGCGAAGACACCGGCAAATGTGAAACGACAAATCAAGAAGGCCGACCGTATCTCTGCCTGGCTGGAAGCGACGCAGATCGCCGGGTTCACCCGCCGGGAGGCCGACAAGTTCTTCGGTGTGCCCGATACTGCCCTTCTCGAAGGTCTGTCCATTCGCATGCGCCCGCCGCTTGACGTGCGCGCCGACTTCACGGCGCGACATGACAAGCTCCTCGGCGACGTGGGCTGATGCACGTCCGCCCTGCGAGCCGCGCCGATGCACGCCCGCTGGCAGAGCTTCTCGGCGAGATCATCGCCATCGGTGGAACGACGGCCATGACACGTCTGTCTCGCGCCGAGATGGAAGCCTGGATTGTCTCTAACCCGGCCCAATCAGCCATGATGGTAGCCGAGAGCGAGAAGGGAGAGCTGCTTGGCTTCCAATCAATCGCGCCGCATCCGAACCTCCCCGAAACGGCCTGTGACATTGCGACCTTCACTCGCGCGGGTCATGCCCGGATCGGAATTGGGTCCGCCTTGTTCGAGGAGACCGGCCCCGCCGCCAGGGCGCTTGGCTTCGACTGGATCAATGCGGCCATACGCCCGGAGAACAC
>JAWLEL010000065.1:0-10107 GCA_041686165.1 Lentibacter sp. | reverse complement strand
CGCAGCGCACCCAGCAGGCTGTCGCCCGCCGTTTTCCATTTCGTGACCAAGTGAAAATCGATGATCGCTTCGAGGCTGCCGTCGCCGTCGGCATAGAGGTTCACTCCACCACCGATCATCGGCTTGCCTTTCTCGGGGTTGCCCGGAAAAACCGTCGCCGTCTTGACTGCCATCCCCATTCCGTCGATCCAGGCCGCGCGGCTCAGGAGCGTATCGGGATCGCGGTAGAGAAACGTATCGCCGATCTCGGCAGGACCAAGCCTGTGCCCTGCCTCGAACGCTTGCGTCAGGCCGATCCAATCGAGAAGCTTCTCGCCTTCGGCAAACGGGATCATCGGGATCGTCATCGCGCTTCCTCCTCTGTCAGCAGACCATGCGAAACAAGAGCCTGCGCGAGGTGACCCGCACTGTCAACGCGGACGGTCTGCCAGCCGCGCGCGCGGGCAGCCGCTATGTTGTCGTCCCGATCATCACCGAAGAGCAACCGCTCGGGCGCCACTTCGCAATCAGCCTCGACTGCGGCATAAATCTCGGCGTCGGGTTTACGTACGCCCATCTCGCCCGAGATATACGCCCTGTCGAAACTGCGTAGGAACGGATGCACTTCGGCGCTCCAGCCGTAATTCTCGGCTCCAAAGTTCGACAGGGCAAAAACAGGAACACCCTTGGTCTTCAGCGCACCGAGCAGCCGGACAGACCGGTCGATGACCGTTCCCGCCATCTCCAGCCACTCTTCACGGAGCATCCCGATTTCCGCTGCATACTCGGGATGCGCGCGCGCCTGCTCCGACACGATCTCGGAAAATGGCGCTCCGGCGTCGATCTCGTTCATCAGCCCGTGAAAATCGTAGGCGCCGAAGAACGCCTCGCGCCGCGCTCGGCCGATCCTGCTGTCATAATAACGCTCCGGTTGCCACTCGATCAGGACATTGCCGATGTCGAAAATTACCGCCTCGATCCTTATCACACCACCCTCCTCAGAACCCGCTCCAGCGCGTCCAGAAAGCGCGAACGGTCCGCCTTTGAAAAGGCCTTGCCCCCGCCTTGCCTGAAAGGATCGGCGCTGCGCAGGTCAGTCATCAGATCGCGCATGGCGAGCGCTTCTTTCACGTTCGCCGCTGTCAGTGCCTCGCCATTGGGCTTGAGAACCTCTGCCCCACTGTCCACGACCCTGGCCGCCAGTGGAATGTCAGACGTGATCACGACATCTCCAATGCCGGCCCGCTCGGCGATCCAAATATCTGCCACATCCGGCCCGTCAGGAACGATGATGGACTCGACAAGCGGATTGTCCGATGGGCGGAGCCCACCGTTGGACACAACGAAAACCTGCACCTTGTGCCGCGTTGCAACGCGCTCGACTTCTGCCTTCACGGGGCAGGCATCGGCATCGACGTAGATCAATTTGTGCCCTCACCCTTCTTGACCTTGAACTCTTCGGGAATGGGCATCCGGTTGAAAGCGTCAAGCCCGGCGATCTTGTAGGCTTCGGCAAGTGTCGGGTAATTGAAGGTGTTCTTCACAAAGTAGTCCACCGTGCCCTTGAGGTTCAGGACAGCCTGAGCGATGTGGATAAGCTCGGTCGCCCCCTCACCCACGATCTGCACACCCAGGACGCGCCGCGTCTTGAGGCTCACGAGCATTTTCAGCATCCCGTGCTCCAGGCCCATGATATGCCCGCGGCTCGTCTCTCGGAAACGGGCGACACCGATTTCGTAGGGAATGTCACGCTCCTGCATCTCTTCTTCACTCATCCCGCAGGTGCTGATCTCTGGAACTGAGTAAATACCGTAGGGAAACCAAGGGCTCTCGGGCAGGGTCGGTGTCTCCAGCGCATCGCAAGCCGCTACGCGGCCCTGCTGAAGTGATGTCGAAGCCAGCGACGGGTGCCCGATCACATCGCCCGCTGCATAGATATTCGGCACGGCGGTGCAATAGGTTTTCCGATCCACTTCGAGCCGCCCGCGATGGTCCGTTTCCAGCCCGACATTCTCGAGGCCGAGCTTCTCCGTCGCGCCCATGCGTCCCGCGGCGAACAACAGCATCTCGGCACGCACGTGACGGCCATTTCCCAGAGCGATCTCTACATGTTCACCGGCATCCTCGATCTTGTCGATAGCGGAGCCGAGGCGCAGATCGACGCCGTTCTCCTTGATCTGGTGGGTGAAATCATCGATCAGCGCCTTGTCGATGAAATCCAGGAAACTGTCCCGAGGTTCGATCAATGTCACACGCACATCAAGCGCCGAGAACATCGTCGCATATTCCACGCCGATGACCCCCGCGCCCACGACGGCAAGGGAGCGGGGAATTTCCGTCATCTCCAGAAATTCGTCACTGTCGACGATGGTCCTCCCGTTGAAAGGCACATAGTCGGGCCGATAGGTCTTGGTCCCCGTGGCGATGAGAAATTTCTCGCCGGTCACGCGGGTGGTTTCGCCCGCCTCTGTCGCGACTTCGATTTCATGCGCGCTGACGAACCTGGCCATTCCATGCAGGGTGTCCACGTGGTTGCGGTTGAACTGGTGCTCAAGAACATCGACCTCGTGGTCAAGCGTCATATCCAGCCGCGCCTTCAAATCGCGAGCCTCTATATCGTCCTTCACACGGTAGGACCGGCCATAGAAACTGCGCTCGCGCCAGCCCGACAGGTTGAGCACCGTCTCGCGCAGCGTCTTGGACGGAATCGTGCCGGAATGCACCGAGACACCCCCAAGGCGGTCCTTGCGATCGACCACCAGGACCTTGCGCTTGAGCTTGCCTGCCTGGATGGCGGCGGCGCGGCCGGCGGGGCCGGAGCCAATGATGATCAGATCGTAATGAGCCATGGGCGTTCCTTCACGAGTATAGCGCTTCGGCGTGGAATGCGATGTGATCTTCCATGAAGCTGGACACGAAGAAATATGAATGATCATACCCCCGCTGAAGCCGGAGCGATGCTTCCTGGCGGCGCTCCGCTACAGCAGCGGCGAGTTCTTCAGGCTTCAGCAGGTCAATGAACTGATCATCCGTCCCGGTATCGATCAGCATCGGGCCGTCAAACCCGCGCTCGCGCATCAGCAGAGTGCTGTCGTGGAGCGCCCATGACGCCTCATCGGAGCCAAGATAGGCCTTAAGTTGCTTGCGGCCCCATTCGCTCGCCGTCGGGTGCGTTATCGGCGCAAAGGCCGAAACCGAGCGATATTGCCCGGGCAGGCCCATCGCCAGTGTCAGCGCGCCATGCCCGCCCATCGAATGGCCGGTGATCGACTGGCGCTCCGCATCAATGGCGAACTCGGAGGCAACAAGTTGCGGCAGTTCCTTGGCCACGTAATCCCACATCCTGAAGTGTGGCGCCCAGGGCTTTTCCGTCGCATTCACGTAGAAGCCCGCGCCCTTGCCGAGATCATAAGCTTCATCATCGGCCACATCCTCACCGCGCGGAGATGTATCGGGGAACACCAGTGCGATGCCCTGTTCGGCAGCCCAGACCTGCGCTCCGGCCTTTACCATCGCGTTTTCATGCGTACAGGTCAGCCCGCTCAGGTAGAACAAGACAGGTACTGGCCCACCTTCGGCTTCCTCGGGAAGAAACAGACCGAAGGTCATGTCACATCCAGTGGCTTCGGATGCATGAGTATAGACACCTTGCACCCCGCCGAAACACCTGTTTTCCGAAACCTTCTCCATGGGTCGTCTCCCTCTCATGCAATCAAATCTGCGACAGGCATAGCAAGCGTGGTAGTCCGCGCAAACCTGTAATGCGCTGCATCACGGGTCAAATACGCCGCTTATCCGCCGTAAAGCCGCGCCACCCAGGCAATGATTACCGAAACCGTCACGACGCTGGCTGCCGTCGAGATCAGGATCGACGCCGAAACACGCTGCGGCGCGACGCCGTAGTGCTGGGCGAGAATATATACGTTGCCTGCCACGGGCAGCGCGGAGGCGGCAATCATCACCGCCGCCGGATAGGGATCGACCGGGAACAACAAGAGCGCCGCCACAGCAACGAGAGCCGGATGCAGGATCAGCTTGCAGAAACTCAACCAACCGGGGACGAGAATTCTCTCGGCAGATTTGCTGGCCAGGGAGGCACCAATCGCAAAGAGCGCGCCGGGGGTGGCTGCGGCCCCGAGAATACTCACGAACTCGTTGAGCGGCCCGGGGATCGGCGCGCGCGACGCCGACCATAGCAGCCCGACGACAATGGACACGATCATCGGATTCTTCAGCAATCCGATTCCCACCGTCTTCAGGATGCCGAGGCTCATGCGTCCGTCCCGTGCGCCTGTCACGAGGATCACGATCAGCGAGCCAAAAACAATGAGGTCGATCGCCAGAACCAGCATGATCGATTTGACCGCTTCATCGCCCATCAACAGCGCCAACATGGGCAGCCCGAGAAACCCGACGTTGCCGATCGCGGCGCATTGCGCCTCGATGGCCGCCTCCTCGACATTCTTTCCAAGGTAGAATGCCACGGCCATGGCCAGAGCGTAGACAAAGGCCGTTCCCCACAGATAAGCCGCGATGAAGCGGACATCGACAAGCTCCGCGAAGCTCAGGTTGGCCGCAAAGCGAAAAAGCATCGCCGAAAGCGCAAAGTAGAACACGAACTTGGTGAGATAGGCTGTCGCCTCTTCAGTGAAAAATCGTGTTCTTCCTGCGAGATATCCAACGCCGATCAGCATGAAGAAGGGAATGGTCTTGAGAAATACGTCGAGCATGCCGTCTCCTGAATGCCGGGGCGCACACAATACCGCATGCTCCGTCATCATTTACAAGGCCTACGGTCACGCTCGACATGCTCTTTCTGCACCATCACAAACGGCTTATCTGCCTGATGAGGCAAAGTGGCCCGGGAACATCGCGAATTCAGGGAATGGAAGCTGGCGCAAGGCCTTCGGCCGGGTCGAGCGTCGGTGAGACGATTGGACTATCCGGCAAGGGCTCGAAAATACCTCTCGCGCGGCTCTAGCCTCCGCCAATGATCGCCCCGGCTGCGAAGACGAGCGCACCACCAAGGACAACCTGGAAGGTCGCACGCAGGAAGGGCGTGTCCATGAACCGGTTCTGGATCCAGACGATCGCCCAGAGCTCGACAAAGACAACGATTATCGCAGTGATTGTTGCTGTCCAGAAATCAGGAATGAGATAGGGCAGCGCATGGCCGAGGCCACCCAAGGTCGTCATCACGCCGCTGGCCACACCCCGCTTCCACGGGCTGCCGCGCCCCGAAAGCTGGCCGTCATCGCTCGCCGCTTCGGTAAAGCCCATCGAAATACCCGCTCCGACGCTCGCTGCGAGGCCCACAAGAAATGTCGTCCAGGTGTCTTGCGTGGCGAATGCTGTCGCGAAGATTGGCGCCAGTGTGCTCACCGACCCGTCCATCAGCCCGGCAAGCCCCGGCTGCACCCATGTCAGCAGGAATTGCCGCTTGGCCTTCGCGTCTTCCCCCTCGCGCACCTCGTCATCAACGTGCTCGTCTTCCAGCGTCTCCGCCTTGTGCTGATGCCCCGCTTCCGCCGCCGCGAGGTCTCCGAGCAGCTTGCGCGTGCCCGGATCGCTGCTGCGCTTTGCTGCCTCGAGATAGAATCGCTCAGCATCTCGCTCCATCGCAGCGGCTTCATCTCGGATCCGCTCGATCCCGAGGTTCTCGACCAACCAGACGGGTCGGCGGGCATAATAGCCGGCTACATGCTCACGGCGTATGAGCGGGATAACATCACCAAACCGCGCTTGATGCGCCTCGATGAGCGCTGCCCGATGCGTGTCCTCTTCCTTTGCCATGCCCTCGAAGACCTTCGCGCTGTCTGGAAATTCTCCACGCAACCGCTCGGCATACCCGCGATAAATGCGCGCGTCGTCCTCTTCAGAGGAGATCGCCAGCGCCAGGATCTCCTGCTCGGTCAGATCATCAAATCGCTTGCGGTTGGTCAGGAATCTCATACCGGGCTCCATTTTAGAATAGTTCTAAATATGCCCGATAGGCGCCCGGTTTCAAGCCATTTCACTTGCTGAAAGTGAACTGCACAGTCTACGTTTAACTCATGACTGCGCCGACCAAGCTCAAACCGATAACATCACGCTCTTCTCGAGGGAGGAAGTTCGACGCTGTCCTCGAAGGCGCACGCGCTGTCTTCATGCGCGACGGTTTCGAAGGCGCCTCCGTAGATGACATCACCCGCGCGGCCGGTGTCTCGAAAGCCACCGTCTACAGCTACTTCCCCGACAAGCGGGAGATGTTCACCGAAGTCACCCGCCGCGAATGCGAGCGCATGGCCAAGACCACTCTCGAAGAGATCGACTTCTCGCGCGCGCCCCGCGAAGTCATGTTGCGGACCGCGCGAAACCTGACACGCTTCCTGCTGTCTGATTTCTCGCTTCAGATGTTTCGCATCTGCGTTGCCGAGGCCGAGCGCTTCCCCGATCTCGGGCATGCCTTCTACCGAAACGGCCCTGAAATGGGACGTAACCGAATGGTCGAATATATCAAGGAAGCGCAAGCCAGGGGGGAACTGATCGAGAGCGACCCGGACATGATGGCGGAGCAATTCGCCGAGCTGTGCAAGACGCGCCTCTGGACACGGGCTGTCTTCGGCGTCCAGGTCACGTTCTCGGACGAAGAGATCGAAGAGGTCAGTGGTGAAGCGGTCGAAACGATGATGGCGCGTTACGAAGCTTGAGTGTGCTTCCGCCCGGCGCGCCGCGCCAGCTTCTCGGCCAGGTTCAGCCCCACACCAGGCCGTGACCAAGGACAGACGGCAATGCAGATTGCGCAGCCGTGGGTTTCATTGAAAAAAGGCAGGCAGCGGTCGAAATCCACATACCACTTCTGCTCCCCTCTAACCCATTGCTTCTCGCTCGCGATCGCTGCGGGAGGGCACGCATCCTCGCAAATCCGGCAATTCATGCAAAAGTCATCGATTCCATGCGCACGCGGCGGCGTCGGTTCGAAAGGCGCATCCGTGAGCACCGCGCTGAGCCGGAATGAAGCCCCCTGCTCCGGGTTGATGATCGAGCCATGTTTGCCCAGTTCGCCGAATCCACAGGCCAGCGCAGCGGGGATCATCGTGAGCTTGCCCGCCATTGGCCCAGTCTGAGGCTCCGCCTCCCAGCCCTGTTCACGGAGCCATCCCGCCACCGCTTTCGCCGCGCCTGCGGCCCGCCCATATTGACGGACCACTTCGCCGCCTGCCTCCGGCTCAGGTGCCTTGGTGATTTCATCATAGTCATGCTGCACACCGAGCAGGACGACATTGGCAAAGGCGCTGCTCTGACCTTCGAACAGCCAGTCAGGGTTGAGCGCAGTCACACCGATCTGCTCACAGAGGCCCTCCTGGACGAAACGCGCGAGAGCCGCACTCCACTCCTCCGGGGCGCGCACGGCCACTTCTTGTGCAAGTGGCGGCATCGGTGCATCGAGAACAGCCTGCCGCTCGGCCCGCGCACGCACCAGCGGCTCTGCATCCGGCCTGACCGAATAGAACCAACGCTGCATCCGACCATGTGGGATGTCATCAGGTTCCGGCGCCCAGTAGACCACGTCGGGCCGGCGAAAACCGCGCTCGCCAAGACCGTTGATCTTGTTGCCCGACACGCCCGGCCACAGAGCCATCTGCTCGGGGTTCGGTGTGAAGGGGCGGTAGGGCGACATTTTCGGCATGCGCCAAGCTTAAACGCACGCCACGACCTTTGGCAAATCGTGGCCGGATCTGATAGCTATTCCATTTCACCCCTGCATATCCGGGCCGCTGAACGTCAAACAAGCCAAGGGTTCGTTTGAAGATCACATCTTCACGTGACTCCCGGTCCGTTAAGGAGTAGGCGTCACACTTCTTGATCAAACCTGCGTGCCAAATACTCCTACCCAATCGCCTATTGCACACAGGTAGCACAATTCTCCGCTTGAAAGCCTGCCATGACCACAATGATTTCCACCCTCGCCGCCGCTTTGGAAAAGCAGGGGTACGATACTCTGACACCCGTCCAGGAAGCGGTCACGAATCCCGATCTAGAGGGGCAGGACCTGTTGGTGTCCGCCCAAACCGGATCGGGCAAGACAGTCGGTTTTGGCCTTGCCATCGGGCCGACCATCCTCGGCGAAAACGGGCAGTTTGGCCCTGCGGGCCGTCCGCTGGCCTTGTGTATCGCGCCGACCCGCGAACTGGCATTGCAGGTGAAACGCGAATTGCAGTGGCTCTATGCAGGTGCGGGCGTGACCATGGCGTCTTGTGTGGGCGGGATGGACATGCGCGATGAACGTCGCGCGCTGGACCGCGGCGCGCATATCGTCGTGGCAACCCCCGGGCGCTTGAAGGACCATATCCTGCGCGGCAGCCTGGACATGTCGGACATTCGCGCGATCGTGTTGGACGAGGCCGACGAGATGCTCGACCTCGGGTTCCGCGAGGATTTGGAGTATATTCTGGGCGAGGCCCCGGAAACGCGCCGCACGCTGATGTTCTCGGCCACCGTTCCGCCGATGATCGTCAAACTGGCAAAATCCTATCAAAATGACGCTGTGCGCGTGACGACCGTGACCAAGGAGTCCCAGCACACCGACATCGAATACCTGGCAATGCAAGTCGTCAATCACGATGTCGACGCCGCGATCGTCAACTGCCTGCGCTATTATGATGCGCCCAATGCCATCGTCTTTTGCAACACGCGCGCCAGCGTCACCCGTCTGACCACGCGCCTGTCGAACCGGGGCTTTGCCACAGTGGCCCTGTCCGGCGAGCTGTCGCAGCAGGAGCGGAGCAACGCGCTGCAAGCCATGCGCGACGGGCGCGCACGTGTCTGCGTTGCAACTGACGTGGCGGCTCGCGGTATTGATCTTCCTAACCTTGAACTGGTCATCCATGCCGAATTGCCCACGAACGCCGAAACCCTGCTGCACAGGTCGGGCCGCACGGGCCGCGCCGGCCGCAAGGGTGTTTCCGCCTTGATCGCACCTTCGAAAATGCGTCGTCGCGCCGAGAACCTGCTCAAATGGGGCAAGCTGTCGGCCAAATGGACCGTGCCGCCGACGGCAGAAGAGATCACTTCCAAAGATCAGGAACGCCTGCTGAACGATCCGGTCTGGTCCGAAGAGGTATCCGAGGAAGACGCCGCATTCGCCACCAAACTGCTTGAGCGCTACGCGCCCGAGAAGATCGCTGCCGCATATCTGCGTTTGTTCGCGGGCAAGAACTCGGCTCCCGAGCATCTGAGCGAGTACAAGGACAGCCCCCAACGCGAGGAACGCAAGCCGCGTGAGCGTCAACCTTTTGGCCCATCCAAATGGTTCAGCCTCGATATCGGGCGAGAAGACAAGGCCGAGGCGCGCTGGCTGCTGCCGATGATCTGCAAGGCTGGGGGCATCACCAAGAGCGAAATTGGCGCGATCCGTATCCAGCCCAATGAAACCTATGTCGAAATTTCCGAGCCTGCCGTGGCGGGTTTCTTGAAATCCATCGGCCCCGATATGTCGCTGGAAAATCAAGCGAAGCTGAAACCGCTCGACGGCCCACCGCAACTTGGCGAGCGCGGCCCACGCAAAACCAAGCGCGACTACGAGGAAAAACCACGCCCCAAGCGGGACTTGGACGAAACGCCGCGAAAGCCGCGTGATAGGAGCGCGCCGCCCCGTCAGGACGATCAGGCGAAGATAGTCAGCGGCGCTGGCGATGACCCGCGGAGCAACAAGGGCGCCAGGAAACCACATCAGCCCAAACCGGCACGCAAGGATCACGGGGATGCTTTAGTCCCGGCCAAGCCCCATCGCGCAGGCGACAACGATAAACCATTCAAGGGAAAGCCGAAATCCGGCGGCAAGCCCCCTTACAAAGGCAAGGGCGAGGATAAACCGCGTAATGGGAGAGGCCGTGACAAGCCCCCGTTCAAAGGCAAGGATGGCGGCAAGCCCGGCTTCAAGGACAAAGCTGGCAGCAAGCCCGGCCAAAAGGGCAAGGATGCAAAATCCGCCAAACCCCGGGCCAGCGCATCTGACACGTCCAAGCGTTTCACGCCCCCCGGCGGTAAGCCCAAGGCGCGCAATTCCAAGAAGACGTGATGCGATATTGTAGGGCCCGTGGACGATCATCTTGATGCGAGCGGGGATGCGTCAAGGGTCCAGGTGGA
>JAWLEL010000064.1:0-10115 GCA_041686165.1 Lentibacter sp. | reverse complement strand
CCCACCAGCGTGAGCACGAAGCACAGGTAGCCCAGGGCACGGCCCGCGCCATGGGCGAGCGCGAAGGCCAGCACGGCCCAGACCACCCCGACCCCCGCGAGGATCAGCGCGCCCTGAGAGAGCCCCATCACGAAGGGGGCGGCAAGGTGCAGCGCGGCGCTGCCATACATCATCCAGGCTGTGAACTTCATCTCGGGTCTCCCTTTTCTGCCCGAGCCTATCGCGCAGCGCGCGGCTTGTTAATTCATTTTCCGTTAACGCGCGGCGCGAAGACCCGTGCACAGGCCGGTGCACGGGGGGGTGCACAGGGGGGTGCACGGGCGGTGCACGCATCGTGCCCCCTATGTCCCCGCCCAGTTCAGCCCGGTTAACCTTCTCGCACGGCGCGCGAAATTTCGCTAGAAAGAGGCCATGCGCCTCGTATTTTTCGCCCTTCTCATCGCCCTTTCCGCCTGCGGCCGCCCGCTCACACAAGCCGAGCGCGCCTTCATGGCCGATCTCCAGGGAGAGAGCTTCAACGCCACCCGCGCAAGGCTCCATGACGGGGCGCTTGTCGGCTCGGTCACCTTCCAGCGCAAGGCCCGTCCGCGCCTTGCCTGCCGCGAGCGGATCTTCCCGCCCGCCCGCGAGGAAGTGATCACCACAAGCCCCGCCGCCGTGGCGCTTTTCAACCACGTGTTCTTCACCAGACCGTTCTATACGGAGAACTACATGCAAGGGTATCCCGACGAGCTAAACCTCTACGCAGCAATGCTTTTTGCCCATGAAGCGACGCATATCTGGCAGTGGCAGAACCGCGCGGAAACAGGCTATCACCCGCTCAAGGCCGCCGCCGAGCATTCCGCCTCGGATGACCCCTACCTCTTCGATCCCGATACGCAGACACGGCTGCTCGATCACCCTTATGAGCAGCAGGCCGTCGTCGTCGAGGAGTATGTCTGCTGCGCCGCGCTCGACCCCGATGCGCCCCGCACCGCGCGGCTCGAGGAGCTCCTGCGCGACGCCTTCCCGATGGGGCGGCTGCACATCCCGGAGAAGGTGATTCTGCCCTGGGACGGGGCGGAAACCCGCGGCATTTGCCGCTAGGCCACGAAGCTGCGAAGCGCCGCCTCGATCTCGCGTGGCGCAACCCCAAGCGAACGCGCGGCCGCATAGGCCGCACAGACCTGCCCAAGGTCTTTGCCTGATTGGATAAAACCCGTCTCTCGCAGGTCGATCGAGGCCACCTGCCGCGCCTTGCGCCACTCGGCCAGAAAGCCCTTGCGCAGGAAGACATTCCACCCCGCGCCAGCGAGTTTCTGCACAGTCGAAAGCCGGATCACACGGTCATCCCCGCGGCCCACGGAGAGCTGGTTTGCAAGGAAAATTCCTTCGGGCCCGTCAACACCGATCACGGCCCTGTCCGGCCCGCCCTCAGCGAACAGCCGCCTGAGGGCCGCAAACTGCCAGCCCGCCCCGCCATGCTCTTCGGGCGCATCTGCCTCGAACCCGGCCAGCACCGCCACATCCGGCGTGAGCCCCCGCGCCAGCCCGATCTGACGCCCCGTGAGCGCCATCACGATCACCTCGCCGGACTGCGGCGGCTCGATCGCCAGGGGCGGGCAAGCCGCCCCGCCGGTCAGCTGCGCCGCGCGCCCCGCGCCGCACAGCACATGATGGACAAGCGCAGAGGCGCTCCCGCCCCCGGCCACAGCGATGACGCGGGGCGGCACATCAAGATCGGCCCAGTCGCCATTGCCCAGGGACGCGAAGAAAAGCCCGGTTTCATTATCCACGCGAACCCCCGCACCCATCGCCGAGGCGACCAGCGGGTGAGGCTCGGGGTAGAGGAAAGGAATGCTCTCGCTCACGATCAGCGCGTCGAGCGTTTCCAGCGCGCGGGACAGGTCTTCGACAACGAGGCCTTCCGCCCCTGCCCGCTCGCGCGCGCCCATGTCGTCGTCCCAGCATATCGCCGCCGCGCCGCCCGCCTGCAAGGCGCGCGCCGTGGCCAGCCCGCCTGCGCAAAGCCCGAGCACACCGACAGTGCAGCCCTCGTATCCGGATACCGGTATCATTGCGCGCTCATCATCAGCGGACTTTCAACGTCGCCAGCCCGATCACCGCCAGAACCAGTGCAATGATCCAGAAGCGGATGACGATCTGGGACTCCGACCAGCCCTTCTTTTCATAATGGTGATGGATCGGGGCCATCAGGAAAACGCGCTTTCCCGTGCGCTTGAAATAGAGAACCTGGATGATCACCGAGAGCGCCTCGACAACGAAGAGGCCGCCCACCACGCCCAGCACGATCTCGTGCTTCGTGGCCACGGCGATCGCCCCGAGCGCCCCGCCAAGGGCGAGACTGCCGGTGTCTCCCATGAAGACGGCAGCCGGAGGGGCATTGTACCACAGGAAGCCGAGGCCCCCCCCCGCAAGACCGGCCACGAAGACGATGATCTCGCTCGTCCCGGGGACATAGTGAACGTCGAGATAATTGGCGAAGGTGGCATTGCCCACGAGATAGCCGATGACGCCCAGCGTCCCGGCCGCGATCATCACAGGCATGATTGCCAGCCCGTCGAGCCCGTCCGTCAGGTTCACCGCATTGGCGGCGCCCACGATCACGAACATCGCGAAGGGAATGAAGATGAGGCCGAGATTGATCAGCGTGTCCTTGAGAACCGGCAGGGCCAGTTGGTATTGAAGGGCCTCCGGATGGTGGAGCGCCGTCCACCAGGCCGCGACGCCCGCGATAGCGAAGCCGAGCCCGAGCCTCACCTTGCCCGACACACCGCTCGCGTTCTGCTTGCTGACCTTGGCATAGTCGTCCGCGAAACCGATCAGGCCGAAGGAGAGCGTCACAAACAAGATGACCCAGATGAAGGGGTTGTCCCAGCGGGCCCAGAGCAGCGTCGAGGTCAGCAGGGCGCCCACGATGAGCAGCCCTCCCATCGTCGGCGTCCCGGTCTTGGCGAAATGCCCCTCGGGGCCGTCGTCGCGGATGGGCTGCCCCTTGCCTTGACGCAAGCGCAGCACGTTGATGAGCGGCCTGCCGAACATCAGCCCGAAGGCCAGCGCCGTCAGGAAGGCGCCGCCGGAGCGAAAGGTCGTATAGGTGAAGAGATTGAAGAAATCCCCCCCATCCGACAGCAACGTCAACCAATACAGCATCTACTCGACCCCTCGTCTTTCTTCCTTCGGGCGCATCACGTCCCTGATCGCCGTCACGATCCGGCTCACCGCGATGCCCTTGGACCCTTTCACCAGCACGATATCGCCGGGGCGCAGAAAGCGCCTGATCTGCCCGGCCATCTCATCGGCTGTCTCGAACCACTCGCCTTGCTGCTGCGCAGGCAAAGCCGCCCATGTATGGCGGCTGAGGGGGCCGACGCAATGGATTTTGTCGAGATCGGCAATACTCTGCAATTGCGCGATCTCTTCATGCTTCTGCACCTCGGTTCCGCCCAGCTCCAGCATGTCCCCGAGGATCGCGATCTTGCGCGCGCTCCCCCTGCTCGGGCGGGGGATCGCGGCAAGGACATCAACAGACGCCGCCATCGAGGCAGGGTTGGCGTTGAAGGCATCGTCGATGAGTTCGATATGATCGTCCTCGACTTCATCAAGCGCCAGAATCTCTCGCTTGCCGCGCCCGTCCGGCGGGGACCAGTTCGCCAATGCGCCGGATGCGAGGGCGCGATCAACGCCCGCGGCCTCGCAGGCCGCGATCGCGGCCAGGCCATTCATCGCGAAATGCGCGCCCGGCGCGCCGACCTTGAACACCATCGCAACGCCGCCCGCCTCTGCCTCCGCAACGGTCATATCTCCGTGAAGCCTGGCGCTTACCAATCTGTAATCACTTGATTTTTCGCCGAAGCTCAGGCTCGTTTCCGCATGCTCCAACGCTTTCGAGCGCAAGATAGCGGCGGTATCCACATCCGCGTTCCAGATCGCGGTGCCGCCCTTTTCCAGGCCTTCGAAGAT
The DNA here is from genome assembly GCA_041686165.1 of Lentibacter sp. Classification (GTDB taxonomy): domain Bacteria; phylum Pseudomonadota; class Alphaproteobacteria; order Rhodobacterales; family Rhodobacteraceae; genus Lentibacter. The sequence continues at coordinate 6,152 of JAWLEL010000064.1, read as the reverse complement.
GGAGGCTTTTTCTTCGGCAATGCCCTCAAGGCTGTCGAATGCCGCCAGATGAGCGGGCGCGACAGTTGTCACCAACGCCACATGCGGGCGCGCCATTCTGGCCAAAGGCGCGATCTCTCCGGGATGGCTCATCCCGATCTCGATCACGGCGAACTCCGTGTCACGCGGCATGCGCGCCAGCGTCAGCGGGACGCCCCAGTGATTGTTGTAACTCGCTTGCGCGGCATGGCACCGCCCGCGGGCGCTCAGGATCACGCGCAGCATTTCCTTGGTCGATGTCTTCCCGGCGCTGCCGGTCACAGCGATGACCTTGGCGTTCGTGCGCGCGCGCGCAGCTTCACCCATCGCTTCAAGGGCTTTCTGCACGTCCTTGACGATAATGAGATTTTTCCTGTTATCCACATCTGGAGGAACACGACTTACCAAGGCTGCCGATGCGCCCTTTTCCAGCGCCTGGGCAACAAAGTCATGGCCATCTCGCGCCGCCTTGAGCGCAACGAAGAGATCTCCCGCCTGGAGCGTTCGCGTATCGATGGACACACCTGTCGCATCCCAGTTCGCGCCGATCTCCCCCCCCGTGGCCTCGGCCACTTCCGCGGCGGTCCACAGCGCGCTCATATCCGCCCCTCCAGCGCCGCAACGGCAACGCTTGCCTGCTCGGCATCGTCGAAGGGCAGGACATCATCCTGGATGATCTGGCCGGTTTCATGCCCCTTGCCCGTGATCAGGAGCGCATCGCCCGGCTGCAAAAGGTCAACACCGCGCAGGATCGCCTCGGCGCGGTCCCCCACGTTGTTGGCATCCGGTGCCCCCTCCATCACGGCCGCCCGGATCGCTGCCGGATCCTCGCTGCGGGGATTGTCGTCCGTCACGATCACCACGTCGGCGTGCCGCGCCGCTGCCGCGCCCATGAGCGGGCGCTTGGCCTTGTCACGGTCGCCGCCGGCACCGACGATGGCAAATATCCGCCCGGCCACGTGCGGGCGCAGGGATTGCAGCGCCGTTGCAACCGCATCGGGCGTATGCGCATAGTCGATGAAGACGGCTGCGCCGTTCTCGCGCGTCGCGGCAAGCTGCATGCGCCCGCGAACCGTCTGCATCGCACCCAGAGTATCGAAGACAGCCTCGGGAGCTTCGCCTGCACCGATGACAAGACCCGCCGCCAGAAGCACGTTCTCGGCCTGGAAACCGCCGATCAGGTCCAGCTCCGCGCGATAGCCCCGGTTTTCATGTTTGAAAAACAGCTCCTGGCCGGTGGCGTGAAAGCGCTGGGCGGTGATCTGGATGTCGGCTCCGTCCATGCGCCCGACCGTGATCAGCCGCTGCCCCCGCTTCTCGACGATCGCGGCGACACCGGCCACGGCCGAATCGTCGATATTGATGACCGCGACACCGTCTTCACCGAGCACGCGGCCGAAGAGCCCGGCCTTTGCATCGAAGTAATCCTCGAATGTCGCGTGATAATCCAGGTGATCCTGCGAGAAGTTGGAAAAGCCCGCCGCCTTGAGACGGACGCCATCGAGCCGAAACTGGGCGAGCCCGTGGCTGGAGGCTTCCATCGCCGCATGGCTGACGCCGGCATGCTCTGCCTCAGCCAGGGTCCGATGCAAGGTGATCGGCTCCGGCGTGGTATGGCTGAGCGGCGCGCTCCAATCCCCTTCGACACCGGTCGTGCCGAGATTGACCGCGCGCAGCCCCAGCTCCTGCCAGATCATCCGCGCGAATGTGCTCACGCTCGTCTTCCCGTTGGTGCCAGTCACGGCGATCATCACCTCCGGCTGCGCACCGAAGAACAGCGCCGCCGTATAGGCCAGGACCTGCCGCGGATTTTCCGAAATGACGAGCGCGCCATCCCAGCCGGCCAGTTCATCGGCAGCGATCTTCGCACCCTCGGCGTCGGTGAGCACAGCCGCCGCTCCCATGCGAAGCGCATACTGGATGAACTCCCCGCCGTGCAGATTCGTCCCCGGAAGCGCGGCGAAAAGATAGCCGTCCTTCACATCGCGGCTGTCGACGGCCAGGCCCGTGATCTCGGCGTCATCGCCCCGCGAGGCGCGCAGCCCCAGCTCGCTCAGTTTCGATTGCCCCACCGCCGCCTCTTCTGCCACTCAGTTCGATGTAAGGGTTATACCAGTCGGCCTGCCAGGTTCAACGTCGGGTCTCAGCCCGAGAAGCGGAGCGACACGGTTGATATACTCCGCCGCGACAGGCGCTGCCGTCCACCCGGCACTGCGCCGCTTTTCATCATATGAAAAGACCTCCGGCTCATCCAGCGTGACGACCAGAACGTAGCGCGGCTTGTTCGTCGGGAAAACGCTCGCGAAGGTCGCGATGACCTTTTCGTCGTAATAGCCACCGCTCGGCTTGGGCTTGTCCGCAGTTCCCGTCTTGCCGCCGACGGAGTATCCCGCCACCTCTGCGAAGCTTGCAGTCCCGTCCGTCACCACCTTGCGCAGCATCCCGAGCATCGTGGTGGCCACGTCGGAAGACATCACTCTCGGGCCATAATTTCGCCCGTTCCCGTGCAGCAGGGTCGGCGTGATCTTGCGCCCGCCGTTGGCAATGGCGGCGTAGGCCGCCGCGAGATGCATCGGAGTGGTCGAGAGCCCGTGGCCATAGGAGATCGTCATCGTCGAGATTTCCGACCAGTTCTTCGGCGTGAGCGGCATACCGCCATGCGCCTCCGGCATCTCGACGCTCGTGCGCTCGAGAAGACCAAGCTGACCGAGAAACCCCTTCTGCCGCTCGGCGCCGATCATCTTTGCGATTCGCGCCGTGCCGATGTTGGAGCTCTCTGTGAGCACCGTTTCCACCGGCAGCTCATTGCCATGATCGTGGAAGTCCCGGATCCTGTGCTTGCCCCACCTGAGAGGGCCGCGCGTGTCGATCATCGTGGCCGGGTCGACCAATTCCAGATCAAGCGCTTGCGCGATGGTGAAGGCCTTGAACGTCGATCCGAGTTCATAAACGCCCTGAAGCGCGCGGTTGAACAGGGGGCTGTCGTCCGGGCTGCCCTGCGTGGGCAACTGAGGCCGGTTGTTGGGGTCGAAATCGGGCAGACTGACCACGGAGATGATCTCACCTGTATGAACATCCATCAGGATGCTCGACGCGCCCTTCGCGCCCATAAGCCTCATGCCGCCATGAAGCACCCGCTCCGCCGCGGCCTGAACGGTCATGTCCAGGGAGAGCTGCAAGGGGCTCTCGCCGTTGGCGGGGGCGCGCAGATATGAGTCGAACTGCTTTTCGACGCCCGCAGTCCCGATCACCTCGGCGGCGTGGACACCCTCTCGGCCGAAACTCGTTCCACCAAGCACATGACTCGCAAGCTTGCCATTTGGATAGAGCCGCGCCTCACGCGGGCCGAAAAGCAACCCCGGCTCGCCAATGTCATGCACGCGCTGCTTCTGTTCGGGGCTGATCTTCTTCATCACCCACAGGAACTTGCGCTTGCCTGTGAAGTCCTCGAGCAATCGCTCGGCCTCAAGATCGGGGAAGATTTTCACAAGCTCTCGGGCGGCGCGCTCCGGCTCGATCATTTCCTGGGGCTGCGCATAGAGAGAATGCGTCTCGATATTGGTTGCCAGAATGCGCCCGCGACGATCGACGATATCCGCACGCTGCGCGAGGATTTCCACCTGTGTGCGCACTGCCCTGTTCTCCGTCGGCTCGGAGCTGGCCAGAAGCCCCATGCGTGCGCCGATCACGGAGAAGGCGCAGAAAAACATGACCCCCAACACCAGCAACCGCCCCTCGCCGACACCGCGCAGCTCGGTTCGGATCGCCTCGTGCCTTTGCTGGGTATTGGCGCGCTCGATGGCGTCCGGGTCAGCGCCTTTCCTGCGCGCATCGAGAATCGCGGCCAGGGGTCTGAGCGGCTTGCGGGTCATTGGTCTTCTCCTTCGCTCGACACCTCGATCGACTCCTCGAAATCAAGCTCCAGAGGGCTCTCCCTGGTGGTGGGGAAACGCACTTCGTCGACATGACCGAAATGCTTCGGCGAAAGCGGCAAGAGCCCGAGCCGTTCGAAGTTCAAGTCGGCCAGCTCGTGAAGCCGTTCGGGGCGGTTGAGATAGGCCCATTCCGCCTTGAGCACGGCGAGCCTTGATCGCGCCGCGCCGATCTCGCGCTGGAGGGCGCGCGTCTCGCCGTATACTTCCTGGGTCTTGTAGTTTTCATGATAGGCCCAGAAGGCGCTTGCGATCACGCAGGCCACTGTCAGCAGGAAACCCAGGGTTCTCATCGTTTTCTCTCCAATGCAGGCGCGCCGATCTCTTTCGCGTTGACGCTTCTCGCCTCGGCGCCCGTCCGCCTGGCCAGGCGGAGCAGGGCGCTTCGCGCGCGCGGATTGCGATCGAGTTCCTCATCGCTCGCGCCTATCGCCTTTTTCTGCTTCACGATGAATGTCGCCGGGGCCGCGTGTTGCTCGGGGGCATAGCGATTGCCGCCGCCGGCCTGGCCCGCCCGCAGCCGCAAGAAGCGTTTCACGATCCGGTCTTCAAGCGAATGAAAGCTGACAACAGCGAGCACCCCGCCCTCCTTGAGCGCGCGCTCCGCGGCCTCGAGGCCGCGCACCAACTCGCCGAACTCATCGTTCACCGCGATCCTGATCGCCTGGAAGCTGCGCGTCGCCGGATGGCTCTGCCCGGGCTTGGGCCGTGGCAATTGCTTCTGGATGATCTCGACGAGCTGCCCTGTCGTCTTTATCGGGGCCTGCGTGCGGGCCTGAAGAATCGCCTTGGCGATCCTGCGGCTCGCACGCTCCTCGCCATATAGGTAGAGGATATCGGCAAGCTCGCCCTCTTCCGCCGTATTCACAAGGTCCGCTGCCGACGGCCCGCTCTGGCTCATGCGCATATCCAGCGGCCCGTCACCTTGAAAAGAGAAGCCGCGATCGGCCTCGTCGAGTTGCATCGAACTCACGCCGAGGTCGAGAACCACACCCTCGACGTCCTGCGCCACCTCGTCCATCTTCGAGAAAACCGTCTGATGCAGCTCGACACGGCCCTCGTAGTCACCGGCCCATGTCTCTGCCATCTCGTGCGCCAGGGGGTCGCGGTCGATCCCGATCAGCTTGTCTGCGCCGGCGTCCAGCAGCCCGCGCGCATAGCCGCCCGCGCCCATCGTGCCATCAATCCATGTGCCTGTGACGGGCGAGACGCGCTCGAGGATCGCATCGAGAAGAACGGGTATGTGCCGTGGGTCTGTACTTACCTCACGCATCCCGCCCTAAGCCTCCGTTGCTGGTTCGCTCGCGGCGTCGAGATAGGAGAGCGGATCGAAGTCATCGGGCAGATCGTCGAGGAATTCCTCGGTCGCTGCCAGCTCCTCGGCCTCGTAGGTTTCCGGGTGCCAGATCTGGAAGGTGTCGCCCGCCGCGATGAAGAAGGCGTCCTTGCCGATGCCGACCTTGTCTCGCAGTTTCTGCGGCAGGACGAGCCGCCCTGTCTCGTCCACGGATGTGGGAAGTGACTGGCCCTGGAAAAGCCGCTGCAGAAGCTTGCGCTCTTTCGAGCCGCGCGGCAGGCGGGCGATCTTCTGGTCGACCTCGTCGATCGCCTCGATCGTGTAACACTCAAGATAATTGCGGCGGTGATCGCCGTAGACGATCACCAGCTCGGGATTGTCGCCTTCACGCCAGTTCGGATCGGAAGCTTCCAGCACACGCCGAAAAGAGGCCGGGATCGACACCCGCCCCTTCGCATCCACCTTGTGGTGGCTTTCGCCGCGAAACCTACGAACCAAAACTGTTCGCCTCTCTGTCCCTCCCCCCTTGAAAAATCGTCTCTTTTACGGAAAACGGCGGTTGATCTGCTGCCACTGATCAACCGCCGCCCTCGTCCCGCGTTGCGGGAAGTCCAGCTGCGCGCGCCACCTGGGGGGATGTCTGCTCGCCCGCGCGCCGGATCTCTTGTTCTGATGAAGCGGGTGCCTGTATGAAACCTGACTTTGGGAGTTTGTTTCGGGGTCTTTTGCGTCGCCCCTTGTTTTCCCGTCCTCATCCGATGACCAAGGGATGCCATGGGAAAGCATGGTAATCAATAGTTTTTTGCGGGCCTCACCTACATCATCTGGTTTTCGAGGCGCTGCAAATCAACATTTAGGGGCAATTTCAGCACCTAAAGACACCATTTGTAGCGAAACCCGAAACA
>JAWLEL010000063.1:0-10157 GCA_041686165.1 Lentibacter sp. | reverse complement strand
GCCATCGCCAAGCTCTACGCCTTCACCAACACCGTCTCGAAGGCCAAGGCCGGAAAGGTGGCGATGCGCGAGGCGGTGATGACGCTGGCCAAGCTGATGAGCCCGATGACGCCACATCTGGCCGAGGATATCTGGGCGCATCAGGGCGGCGAGGGGCTTTGCTCCGCTGCGCCCTGGCCCGAGGCGGACGAGGCGATGCTTGTCGATGACGAGGTTGTCATGCCGATCCAGATCAACGGCAAGCGGCGTGCGGAAATCAGCGTGCCCAAGGACATGGACAAGGCAGAGGTTGAAAAGATCGCGCTGAAGCACGAAGCTGTCCAGAAGGCGCTGGATGGTGACGCGCCCAAGAAAGTCATCGTTGTTCCGGGGCGGATCGTGAATGTGGTTGCTTGACCGAAGAGCCTTTTTGCTAGGCGCGCTGGCGCTCGGCGGCTGCGGGTTCACACCCGTCTACGGCCCGGGCGGTGCGGCGGCTGGGCTCTTGGGGAATGTCGAGGTCGACCCGCCGCGCGACCGCGAGGGCTATCTGCTGGTCCGGCGTCTCGAGGAGCGGCTGGGCCGGGCATCGGCCCCGCACTATGGCCTTTCGGTTGCGATCAAGCTGGACGAAGAGCCCATGGCGATCTCCGCTGAGAACGTGGCCGCGCGGTTCAACAAGCTCGGCAAGGCGACCTATGCGCTGCGCGACATGGGCAGTGGCGAGGAGCTCGCCAGCGGGACTGTCGAGAGCTTTACAGGCTATTCGACAACCGGCAGCACCGCGGCGACACGCGCCGCCGAAAAGGATGCGACAGAACGGCTCATGACGATCCTCGGAGACAAGATCGTCACGCGGCTCATGAGTGCGGGGCTGGAGCCCGCGGCATGAAGCTGAACGCGCGCGAGGCGGCGGGGTATTTCAAGAAGCCCGATCCCAATCGCGCGGGGCTGCTGATCTATGGCAATGACGCGATGCGCGTGGCGCTGCGGCGGCAGGAGGTGATTGCCGCGCTCATCGGGCCCAATGGCGACGAGGAGATGCGGCTGTCGCGGATGCCGGCGGGCGAGCTGCGCAAGGACCCTGCCGCGCTGCTCGACGCGGTCAAGGCTGTCAGCTTCTTTCCGGGGCCGCGCGTGGCCTTTGTCGAGGATGCGACGGAAGCCGCCGCCGCGCCCATCCTGGCGGCGCTGGAAGACTGGGCCGAGGGCGATGCGCAGATCGTCGTGACGGCCGGGCAGCTCAAGGCAAGTTCGAAGCTGCGCAAGGCATTCGAGAGCCATCCAAACGCCTACGCCGTTGGTATCTACGACGATCCGCCAAGCCGAGGCGAGATAGACGGGATGCTCAAGGAGGCAGGACTGGGGCAGGTCAGCCGCGAGGCCATGGAGGCCCTGACCGCGCTTTCGCGCGAGATGGGGCCGGGTGATCTGCGACAGGTGATCGAGAAGCTGGGGCTCTACATGCGCGGCGCGAGCGGTGAAGTGAGCCTTGGGGATGTGGAGGCCTGCGCGCCGCAGAGCACCGAGGCGGTGCTTGACGATCTGCTCAACATCGTGGCCGAGGGCAAGATGGGTGAGATCGGTCCGATCCTGACGCGGCTCAAGGCGCAGGGTGTGCAGCCCGTGGGCCTGGTCATCGGAGCGACACGGCATTTCAAGACGCTCTACGCGGCTGCAAGCGATCCGGGCGGACCGGGACAGGGCATCGCCAGGCTGCGCCCGCCGCTCTTCGGGCCGAGGCGGGAGAGGATGCTCCGGCAGGCGCAGGGCTGGAAACTGGACAAACTCGAAGAGGCGCTGAGTTTGATTGTTGATACCGATCTGCAACTCAGAAGCGCAGGCCAGACGGCGCCTGCGATGGCTTTGGTCGAGCGCGCGTTGATTCGACTGTCGGCCTTGGCGCGACGGTAGATCTGCCAAGGCAGCCGCATGCGTCATCAATGTCCGGCTTGTTCCATGTTACCTCTTTTCCGGAAATCTGTTGTCGCTCTGAACCGAGGGAATTGATTGCCGATTCCGCTATTGACGTGGCGAAATTTTGCGAAGGCTTGCGGCCTCGGGCGCTTTGATGTCTCGTAACGGCAAACCAGGGAGATGTGAGATGTATGAGGTTTTCGGAAGCGTAACGAACAGGGCTTTCAGGGTGGTGTGGATGCTCGAGGAGCTGGGTGAAGCGTTCACCCACCACAAGCTGCAACCGCGCTCCAAGGAGCTTCTCGAGGTAAACCCTTCGGGCAAATCCCCCGCGATGCGCGCCGAGGGGCGGGTCATCACGGACAGCAGCGCGATCATCACCTATCTCGCTGACAAGCATGGTAAGGTCACCTTTCCAGCCGGCACGATCGAGAGGGCGGAGCAGGATGCCTGGACACATCTCGTCTTGGACGAGGTGGATTCTGTGCTCTGGATGGCGGCGCGGCACAGTTTCATCCTGCCCGACGAGAAGCGCGTCCCGGATGTGAAGCCCTCACTCAAATGGGAGTTCGACCGGACGATGGCGCGGATCGCCGAGCAGATCGAAGGGCCCTACCTGATGGGTGAGACCTTCACAGTGCCGGACATCATCTTCACCCATTGCCTTAATTGGGCCTACAGTGCGAAGTTCGAGGTGACGGAGGAGAAGATCCTCGCCTACGGAAAGGCATGTCGCGCGCGCGAGGCCTTCAAGCGGACGCGGGAGCGCGCCAAGTCATGAGCGGCAAGGCCAGTCAGGACGCGGCCCGCACAGGCACCGGACAGGAAGGCGAAATTCGCGCCGAGATCCGCCTGCCGACACAGGAGCTGCGCGACGACCTGCCGTTTTACACAGGCATACTCGGGATGCGTCTTGATGAGATTTTTCCGGCGGATGATCCGCGCGTTGCCGTCTTTTCGGGGTATGGGCTAAGGATACGGATCGAGAAGGGTGCGAAGGAGCCAGTGGGAACCATTCGCATTCTCACGAGCGATCCTGATGGTTTTGCTGAAGGCAAACGGCAGCTGACTGCGCCGAACGGCACACGCGTGGAGATCGCCGAGCTAAACCCGCCGATGCAGATGCCGAAGACGGAACATCTCTTCGATGTGCGGCGGCTGCGCGACGGGGCACCCTGGGTGATCGGGCGAGCCGGGATGAACTACCGTGACCTTCTGCCGACGCGGCTTGGCGGTGCGATCATCGCCTCTCACATCCGCGTGCCGGGCGGCGGGGAGGTTCCCGACATGGTGCATTATCACACTGTCGGGTTCCAACTCATCTTCTGCTACAAGGGCTGGGTCGATGTGCTCTACGAGGACCAGGGCGATATGATGCGGCTTCACGCGGGCGATTGCGTGATCCAGCCGCCCCAGATCCGCCACCGCGTCTGCCATGCCTCGCCGGATATCGAGGTGATCGAGATCGGCGTTCCGGCCGAGCATGTCACCACCATCGACCACGCCTTCGAGCTTCCCAACGGCCGAGGTGATCCGAGCCGCGAATGGCAGGGTCAGCGTTTCGTGCATCATGTGAGGGAAGGTGCCGAATGGAAGCCTTTTCGCGTGCCGGGCTTTACCTGCCGCGAGACGGGCATTTCCGAAGGGACCAAGGGTGTGGCGGGCATACAGGTTGCCCGGTTCGAAGGCGGAGAGCCGCCCGCCACGCGCACCGATGCGGATATTCATTTCACCTTCGTCATGGAAGGCAAGATGGTGCTCCATGCAGAGGGACAGGAGCCGCGCGCGCTGGACGCGGGCGATGCCTTCGTGATCCCGCCGGGCATGGCCGCCCGCTACGCGGACTGTTCCGAGGATCTGGAGCTGCTCGAATGCGCCCTCAGGGGTGATTTCAAGAGCGAGGTTGTGGCTTGAGCCAAAGATCAGGGCCTTGACAGCGTCTCGGCAGGATCAAGCCCGACACACCCTCATCTTCCAAGGCAATAGACGAGATAGTCTCACATCGCGCTGCGGATCATGTCGGCTGCTTTCTCGGCGATCATGATCGTCGGGGCGTTGGTGTTGCCGCCGGTGAGGCGGGGCATGACGGAGGCGTCGACCACGCGCAGCGCTTCGAGGCCGCGCACGCGGAGAGTAGGGTCGACCACGGCGCGGTCATCCCCGCCCATCCTGCACGTCCCGACCGGATGGTAGATCGTGTCGGCGCGGGCGCGGATGTGCTGCTCCCATTCGGCGTCGGTCATGTTTCCATGCGTGCCGAAAAGCTCCTTGTGGCAATAACTTGCCATCGGCTCTTGCATGATGATCTCGCGGGTTCGCTTGGCGCCTGCGATCATGGTGTCCAGATCACGCCGATCTGAGAGAAAAGCCGGATCTATCAACGGTGCTTTTGCGGGGTTTGCGGAGGCAAGGCGCACGGAGCCGCGCGAATGTGGCCTGAGCGCGCAAACATGGACGGAAAACCCGTGGCCGAGATGCAGCCTGCGCGCGTGGTTATCGACGATGGAGATGACGAAATGGAGCTGGACGTCAGGGCGTGAGAGATCCGGGGCGGTCTTGAGAAAGCCCGCGCCCTCGGCGAAGGGCGTGGCGATCATGCCGCCACCTGTCTTGCGCCAGTCGCTGGCATGGCGGAAAAGGTTCCGCGTTGCCGTGAGGCCGATGCCGAAATTGTCGGTGTCCTTCGTTTTCCAGGCTAGAATGAAATCGAGGTGATCTTGCAGGTTCTGTCCCACGCCGGCGAGCTCGTGGATCATCTCGATGCCGTGGGGTTTGATGTCTTCGGGCCGTCCGACACCTGAAAGCTGAAGAAGCTGGGGCGAACCAAAAGCCCCGCCACACAGAAGAACTTCGCGGCGTGCCCTGACTTCATGGGCTTTTCTACCCTGGGTATAGGCAACGCCCCTCGCCCGCTTGCCTTCGAAGAGTACGCGCGCGGCTACAGCGTGGGTGAGCACGGTGAGGTTTGCACGCTCCTGCATGACCGGGTGGAGATAGGCCGCGGCGGCGGAGCACCGTTCGCCGCGTCGGGTGCCGTCGTGAAACTGAGTTACGTCGAAAAGGCCGACACCTTCATTATCGCCGGTGTTGAAGTCCTCGCGGCGGCGATACTGCAATCGCGTCGCGGCCTCGATGAAAGCGCGGGTGATCGGGCGTGGAGCGCGCTGATGGCTGACGTGCAAGGGGCCTGTGCCACCGTGATCCGTATTCGCCCCGTCTTCATGTGTCTCGGCGCGCTTGAAATAGGGCAGGACGCTTTGCCAATCCCAGCCTTCACAGCCCATCCCGGCCCATTCATCGTAGTCGGCGGCGTGGCCGCGGACGTAGAGCATGGCGTTGATCGCGCTGGAGCCGCCGAGCGCGCGACCGCGTGGCTGATAACCCCGGCGGCCGTTCAGCCCCTTTTGCGGGACGGTCTTGAAGGCCCAGTTGTTGATCTTGCCCCAGCCTGGAAGCATGGCGACGGCTCCGGCAGGGGCGCGGACAACGAGGCTATTGCCCCGGCCACCCGCTTCAAGGAGGCAGACGGAAACGGTCGGGTCTTCGCTCAGCCGTGCTGCCAGAACACAGCCGGCGGACCCCCCGCCAACGATGACATAGTCGTAGTCCATCAGCCCCTCCTGTCGCGCAAGTCAGTAGATATCACGAAGACGCTGCAGGCAAGGCGCGCCGAGCTCGGCGCAATGTATCAGGCGGCTTGCTCCTCGGCAGACAGAATCGCAGCCCGCAGGGTTTCGCGTTGCTTGCTCACGTCGGCGGCATGACGTTCGCGCACATGGCCATAGCCCCTGATATGCTCCGGCAGGTCCAGAAGCTCGGTGACCGGTCCGGCTTTCTCGGGCGACCAATTCAACAGCACGAAGTCGATATCAGCCTCGTAGGCGGCGAGAAGCGCACGGGCGAGCTTGGCCTCATCCGTGTTGCGGAACGGGTCGAACAGAGTGCCGCGCAGGAAGCGCAGGCTGTTGAGCAGCTTGAAAAAGCGCATGGCCGTCTTGCCCTTCACTGCGCCCTTGGTGGGTTTGCCTGTCTCGGGGTCGGTCCCGCCGTAGGGCCACGCACCGAAGTAGAAGGTCAGCTCCATATCGCCCTCGAATGTCTCCTGAAGCCCCTTGGCGAAGCTAGGTTTTCCGTAGAGTCGCGCTACTTCCCACTCGTCCTTGACAGCCATCAGTTTGTAGAGGCCGCGCGCGACCGCCGCGCGCGCCTCCTCAGGCAGGCCCGCAGCCTTGATCTGCGTCAGCCTGTCTTGGTAGCGCTTGGCGAAGGCGGCATTGCCATAGTCTGTCAGAAGCGCGCTGCGGTGGGCGATGATTTCATCGGCTGTCTTCTCGCGATGCGCATCGAGGCTCTCCGGTTCCGACCGGCCAGCCAGCCGCGCGGCGGCCTCGGGATCGGCCATGGCGAGGCGTCCGAGGTCGAAGGCTTGCAGGTTCTTCTTGACGGCGACGCCGTTGAGTTCGATGGCGCGGTGGATCGCTTCGAGCGAAAGCGGGATGCCGCCTTGCTGCCAGCTGGCGCCCATGAGCAGCATATTGGCGAAGACGCTGTCGCCCATGACGCGTTCGGCCAGCATCTGCGCGTCAAGCCCACGTGCGTTCTCGCCCAGTATGCGAGTGAGGCGTTGGAGCTGCTCGTCTCCGTTCAGAGTCCAGTCGGGGTTCATCGAGAATTCGGCGGTCGGCACGACAGTCTTGTCGGTGACTGCGACGGACCTGCCTTGCGTGAGTTTCGCAATCGCTTCATCGCCTGCAGCGACAACGAGATCGCAGCCGATCATCGCATCGGCCTCACCGGCGGCGATGCGCGTGGCGCGCATGTCCTCGGGCGCGGTCGCGAGCTTGATGTGGCTGTGAACCGCGCCGTATTTCTGCGCCAGCCCGGTGATGTCCAGATTGGACGAATAGAAGCCGTCGGCATGGGCAGCGATGGCCAGTGTCTGGCCCACCGTCACAACGCCCGCGCCACCGATCCCGGAGACGAGGATCGACCAGGAGCCGTCGATGGGCCTTGGCGTCGGCTCTGGCAGATGGCTGATGTCTATCGCTACCTCGCCGACCTCGGCCTTGCGCGGGCGCGCGCCGGAAACCGTCACGAAAGAAGGGCAGAAGCCCTCGACACACGAGAAATCCTTGTTGCAGGAAGATTGGTTGATCTTGCGCTTGCGACCAAGTTCCGTCTCCAGTGGTTCGATGGCCATGCAACTGGACACTGTTGAGCAATCCCCGCAGCCTTCACAGACCTCGGGGTTGATATAGACACGCTTGTCCGGATCGTCCCATTTGCCGCGCTTGCGCAGACGGCGCCGTTCGGTGGCGCAGGGCTGGTCGTAGATGATGACCGTGACGCCGGGCTGCTGGCGCAACTCCTTTTGCACCAGCTCCATCTCGGTGCGCGGGTGCAGCGTCACGCCTGCGCCGAGCGCTTTGCCCTCGTACTTTTCCGGTTCGTCGGCCACGAGGGCCATGCGTTCGACCCCTTCGGCGCGGAGCTGATCGATCATCTGCAAGGGGCTCAGCTCGCCGTCGTGAGGCTGTCCGCCCGTCATCGAGACGAAGCCATTGTGCAGAAGCTTGTAGGTCATCGTTGCGCCTGAGGCTATGGCCGCGCGGATCGCCATCAGGCCCGAGTGAAAATATGTCCCGTCGCCCATGTTGGCAAAGACGTGCTTCTCGTCGGTGAAAGGGTATTGACCGAGCCACATCACGCCTTCGCCGCCCATATGGCTGATCGAGTTGGTTTTCATCGGATCGCGGAAGACGGCCATGGTATGGCAGCCGATCCCGGCCAGCGCGCGTGAGCCTTCCACGACCTGTGTCGAGCGGCCATGCGGGCAACCGGCGCAAAAAGACGGCGGACGCACCGCGCCCGCGCCGAGCTGTGGCGGCTCGCCCGTCCGGTTGGGCAGGGAGAGGCCACAGTCGGGGTCCGATTCCTGCGCGACGCGCACGAGCACGCGGGTGACAAGATTGGGGTCGATCTCGCCGTGATTGGGGAAGGCGCAGTCATCTTCTTCATGGGCATAGGCGCGGCCATGGAATGCCTTGCCGACGATGCGGGGGGCGTTTTCGGAGCCGTAAAGCATGCTGCGGAGCTGGTCTTCGAGAAGAGGGCGTTTCTCTTCGACCACAAGGATCGTATCAAGCTCTTTCGCGAAATCGCGGATCATCTCCGGGTCGAGGGGCCAGACCATGCCGACCTTGAGGCGTTTGACGGGCATGTTCCCGATCTTGCCATCTTGATAGCCAAGGCCCGCGAGTGCCTGTGAGAGGTCCTGCCAGGCCTTGCCCGCTGCCACGATGCCAATCCGTGCGCCCTCCGGCCCATCCATCTTGTTGAGCCCGTTGGCGCGGGCATAGTCGAGCACCTTGCCGATCTTCACATCCCAGAGAAGCCGTTCCTGCTCGGGGATCGGCATGAATGGCTTGATCGAGGTGTCTGGGCCTTTCGCTTCGGGCAGCCTCGTTTCGGGGCTGTCCGGCGCGACATAGACCGAGCCGCCACCCTCGACAACGTCCGTCACCAGCTTCATGCCGGTGAGCGTGCCGGAATGGCGGCTCATGGCGATACCGTGCAGGCCCATATCCAGCACATCCTGTGCATTGGCCGGGGCAAGAAGCGGCATGCCGAGGGAGGCAAAGTTCAGATCCGAATAGCAGGCCAGCGTGGAGGATTTGGCACCGTGGTCGTCACCCACCAGAAGAAGAGTGCCGCCCTTGGGGTTGGTCCCGGCAAGGTTCGCATGGCGCAGGGGGTCCATCGAACGGTCCATGCCTGGCGCCTTGCCATACCAGATCGAGAAGACGCCATCGACCCTTGCACCGGGAAAGAGGCCGACCTGCTGAGCGCCCCACGTGGCCGTTGCGGCGAGGTCTTCGTTCACCCCTGGCTGGAAGTGGATGTTGTGCTCCTTGAGAGCTTTCTCGGATTGCCAGAGGTTCATGTCATAAGTGCCGACGGGGCTGCCCCTGTATCCTGAAATATAGCCACCCGTGTTCAGGCCCGCCGCTTCGTCGCGCTTGCGTTGTTGAATCGGAAGGCGCACCAGTGCCTGCATCCCGGTCATGTAGACCCATCCCTCTTCTTGAGTCAGACGATCTTCGAGTGTCATTTCAAGGCGTTTGGCAGGTGCATGAACTGTCATGATCTTCTCCGATGGCGAACATCCGTTGGCGGTTGAGAAACCGTGCAGTGATTAGTTCATTCATGCCAGTTCATTTTTTGATCACTATCATTCATAATTGAAATGATAGCTTACAGGTGATGGAAATCATGGGATTTTCGCCCGAAGTAAAGCGCACAACTGTTTCATAGGGAGCACCAAGCGAATGAACCTGAGCCGATTGAAGCACTTCCAACTTGTCGCGCAGGAACGGAGCTTTGCGAGGGCGGCGGAACTGGCGAATATCACGCAGCCTGCGCTAAGTAACTCGATACGAGCGCTGGAGGAGGAACTTGGCTTCAAGCTTTTCGAACGGTCGGAGCGTCCGATCCGGCTTACCGTGCTTGCCCGGGAGATCCTGCCACGTGTGGAGGCACTTCTGCTCGAGGCGCGCAATCTCGACCAAGAACTGAACACTCTCGGCAAGGGCTTGAGCGGGCATGTACGCGTAGGTATGACAGCTGTATTCTCGACAAGCTTGGGTGGAGCTATCATCGCGGCGTGGCACCGGGACAACCCGAAGGTAAAGCTCGACCTCGAAGTGCAGGAGACGCCGCGGCTCATCGCTGGGCTCGAGGACGAAACCCTTGATGTGATTGTTGGACACGAGCGGGAGGTCCCCCGGCGGCGCGGTGATCTGGAAGTCATTGACCTGCCGCCGCAGCGGTCCGTGGCTTTCTGCCGCGCGGGGCACCCGATCCTCGAGCTGGTCGACCCAAAGCCGAACGACCTGGCTCGTTTTCCCTTCGCGGGAACGAATTTCCCCTCAAATATCAGACATGCGTTGGCAGAGCTTCTCGGCAGGGACAGTGAAGACGCGATCGTGAGCATCGACAGCAATAACATCTTCGCGCTCATAGAAGCGGCACAGCAGAGTGACCTTATCCTGATGACGTCGGAGGGAGCTGTTAAGCGAGGAGAGTTGCAGCGTATACCGACAACGCTCGACATCGAGGGGCGCTGGGCGATCGCACTGCGCAAGGGGCGCGAGGCTCACCCGGCAGTGCACGACATGGTAGACAAGATCAGGGAGCTGAGCTGTGATGGCGCCAACCGAGACTAGTATGCTCGTGAATGGCCAATGGCGACCCCGGCAGGA
>JAWLEL010000062.1:0-10251 GCA_041686165.1 Lentibacter sp. | reverse complement strand
GAGGCTCCTTTCAGTTTCTGCGCCGAAGGTAATGATTTACGGGGAAATGAACAGGGCCGCCCTCGTGCGCTGACGCAGGGTTGATCTGCAAAGGGGTGGTCCGACCGGACAAAAGAAAACCCCCGCAACTTGCGCTACGGAGGTTTCGTTATTGCGTGTCAGAGAAGCTCTGAAAACAAAGGCCGCTCAGAGCAGACCTTCGCGCTGGGCTTTCTTGCGTGCCAGCTTGCGCTGACGACGGATCGCTTCAGCTTTCTCGCGCGCTTTTTTCTCGGACGGTTTCTCGAAATGCTGCCGAAGCTTCATCTCGCGAAAAACACCCTCACGCTGGAGCTTTTTCTTCAGGGCGCGGAGCGCCTGATCGACATTGTTGTCGCGAACACTAACCTGCATGTGGTTTTCACCACCTTTCTAAGTTGAAGTTGCAAGGATTTGCAGGAGGCTGGTGTCTAGCATAGCCCGGCACATTTGTCTAGGGTGCCTGCAAGGAGGCTGACATGGCTGATGTGAAAGACAAACTTCTGGAGGCGATGCTGCCGCATGTGCCCTTTGATGGCTGGAGCGAGGCGGCTTTCGAGGCGGCCGTTGCCGATAGCGGGCTGGAACCGGCACTGGCGCGGGGCATCTGCCCACGCGGCGCCGCCGACCTCGCCGCAGCCTATCACAAACGCGGAGACGATGTCATGCGCGAGGGGCTGGAGCAGGCCAACCTCCAGGACATGCGGTTTCGCGATCGAATCGCCCATGCCGTCCGGCTGAGGCTGGAGGCAGCGCAGGACAAGGAGCTCGTGCGTCGCGGCATGACGCATTTCGCGCTGCCGGCCTATGCGCCGGAGGGGGCGCGGCTCATATGGGACACGTGCGACGCGATATGGACCGCGCTTGGAGACAGCTCGCGCGATCTCAACTGGTATACCAAGCGCGCGACTCTTTCGGGGGTCTATTCCTCGACGGTGCTTTTCTGGCTCGGCGACGAGAGCGAGGGACACGCGGAGACATGGGCGTTCCTCGATCGCAGGATCGAGAACGTCATGCAGTTCGAGAAGGTCAAGGCGGGGGTGCGCAAGAACAAGCTGTTCGGCGGCGTTTTCGACAAGGTGAGTGAAGCCGTCCGCGCGCCGGGCGGCTCTGGCGACATGCCGGGACATGTGAAGAGATAGGATGACAGCGATGAAAGTGATCGAGATCACGGAGCCGGGCGCTCCGGATGTACTCAAGCTTGCCGAACGCGCGCGGCCTGAGCCGCGCCACGGGGAGATCCTGATCAAGGTGGCCTATGCCGGGGTGAACCGCCCCGACGCGCTGCAACGGGCGGGCGCCTATGCCCCGCCCAAGAGCGCGAGCGATCTGCCCGGGCTCGAGGCCAGCGGAGAAGTGGCCGCCATTGGCGCGGGCGTGAGCGAATGGCACGTGGGCGACAAGGTCTGTGCGCTTCTGCCGGGCGGGGGCTATGCGGAATACGTGACGACTCCCGCGGCCCATGCGCTGCCCGTGCCGGAGGGCATGGGCCTCAAGGAGGCGGCCTGCCTGCCTGAGACGTATTTCACCGTCTGGACCAACGTGTTCCAGCGCGGGGGGCTTCAGGCGGGCGAGCGTTTCCTGGTGCATGGCGGCTCCTCGGGGATCGGGACGACGGCGATCCAGCTGGCAAATATTTTCGGGGCGCGTGTCTTCACGACAGTCGGCAACGCGGAGAAGGCCGAGGCCTGCCGCGCGCTCGGGGCGGAGCGGGTGATGAACTATCGCGAGGAGGATTTCGTCGAGGTGCTCAAGGCCGAGGGCGGGGCAAATCTCGTCCTCGACATGGTGGGTGGCGATTACATCCCGCGCAACATCCGCGCGCTGGCCGATGACGGGCGGCTCGTTCAGATCGCCTTTCTGAGCGGCCCGAAGGTGGAGCTCAATTTCGCGCAGGTCATGGCGCGGCGGCTGACGATCACGGGCAGCACGCTGCGCCCGCAATCGGACCTTGCCAAGGCGCGGATCGCCGAAGAGCTGAAGGAGCATGTCTGGCCGCTGCTCGATGCGGGGCGTGTGGCGCCCGTGATGGACGAGGTCTTCGCGCTCGAAGACGCCGCCCGCGCGCATGAGCGGATGGAAGGCAGCACTCATATCGGGAAGATCGTTCTGAAGGTGGCGTGAGCGCGCCTCAGGCGCGCGCCGTTCTGAGCAGGCTTGTCGCGATGAATACCAGCGCGGCGACGCAGACGATCGAGGGGCCGGCGGGCGTGTCGAGCAGGTAAGCCGCGCGCAGGCCGGCCACGGCGGAAAAGGCCCCGATCGCGGCACCGGCGACGGCCATCTGTTCGGGCGTTTTCGCCAGTGGACGGGCGGCCGCCGCAGGGATGATCAGCATGGCCGCGATCAGCAACACGCCAACAACCTTGATCGCGACGGCGACGGTGATCGCCAGCGAAAAGGTCAGGACCAATTGCTCGCGCTTGGGATTGACGCCGCTGGCATAGGCCAGCTCTTCGCTCAATGTCGCGGTGAGCAGGGCTGACCAGCGCCAGCCAATCAGCCCGACGACAAGCGCAGCGCCGCCCCAGATCACCGCGAGATCGGTGCGGGAGACGGCGAGGATATCGCCGAAAAGATAGGCCATCAGGTCGATCCGGATACCCGAGAGGAAGGAGACCGCCACCAGCCCGAAGGCGAGCGCGGAATGGGCGAGCACGCCCAGCAGCGTGTCCATCGCGTAGCCGCGGCCCGTCAGCAGGGTGACGGTCATCGCCATGATGAGAGCGATGGCCATCGCACCTGCGAAGACGGAGATTTGCAGCGCCAGCGAGAGGGCGATGCCGAGAATGGCGGCATGGGCCGTGGCATCGCCGAAATAGGCCATGCGGCGCCAGACGACGAAGCTTCCGAGCGGCGCTGCGGCGAAGGCGACGCCGACCCCGGCGAGTGTCGCGCGGGTCATGAAATCGTCCAGCATTATTCGGCGGCCTCCGCTTTTTCATCGCCCGTTTCGTGATCGGCATGGTCATGCCCGCAGGCCTCGTCATGGGCGTGGTCGTGATCGTGGCGGTAGAGCGCAAGGGCTCCGCCCGTCCCGGTTCCGAAGAGGGCGCGGTATTCCGGCGCGGCCGAGACGATATCGGGCGTGCCTTCGCAGCAGACATGGCCATTGAGGCAGATCACGCGGTCGGAGGCGCTCATCACCACGTGCAGCTCGTGGCTGATCATGACGACGGCGCAGCCGGTGTCCTGGCGCACCGCCTCGATCTGGCGGTAGAAGGCCGCCGAGCCGGGCTGGTCGAGGCCCTGCGTGGCTTCGTCGAGCAGGAGAAGCTCTGGTTCGCCTATCAGGGCGCGGGCCAGCAGCACGCGCTGAAGCTGGCCGCCGGAAAGCGCGGACATCTGGCTGTCAAGCAGAGCAGGCACGCGTGCGCGCTCCAGCGCGCGCAGGCAGGCGGCGCGCGGCGTGTTGCCGGGCAGGCGCAGAAAACGCTCGACGGTCAGTGGAAGGGTCGGATCGATCGGCAGCTTCTGCGGGACGTAGCCGAGGCGCAGGCCGGGTTTGCGACGGATGGTTCCGGTCTTGGGCCGCGTGGCCCCGATCAGGGCGCGCAGGAGCGTCGTCTTGCCCGAGCCGTTGGGGCCGACGATGGTGATGATCTCTCCCGGCTCGACGGTGAGCGAGACATCCCGCAACACCGTGTTGGCGCCGTAGCCGGCGCTGATATTTTCGACGGACAGGAGGCTCATGCGTGATCGGCCCTTTCGGCGCAGGAGGGGCAGAGGCCCACGGCCTCTACAACTGTGCGTTCGATCTGGAAGCCCGTGGCGCGCGCGGCATCGCCAATCGCCCCGCGTGCCGGTGATGAATGCGTCTCGGCGACCGAATCGCAATCGCGGCAGATCATGAAGGCGGGTGAATGGCTGGCTCCGGGGCGCGCGCAGGCGACAAAGGCGTTGAGCCGTTCGATCTTGTGCGCGAAGCCGTTGTCGACGAGAAATTCCAGCGCCCGGTAGGCCACGGGCGGCTGTGAGCCGAACCCTTCCTCATGCAAGCGGTCCAGCATTTCGTAGGCGCCGAGCGCGCGGTGTTCCTGAAGCAGGATCTCCAGCGCCTTGCGCCGGACGGGCGTGAACCGCAGCCCGTTTCGCGCGCAATGCGCTTCAGCCGTGGCGACGGCCGTGACGATGCAGTCAGCGTGATCATGTGCTTCGAAGCCGACCGGATCGGGGAGCGGATCGGAATTTGAGCGGCTTTTGCTTGTCATATTATAACATTTCATATACGGACTCTCTAAATGTTATAAAATCACATGGAGACGAACATGTCCAGAAACCTCCTGCCACTTTCTCTCGCCGCATCGTTGCTGACCGGGCCTGCCCTTGCGGAGGCACCAAGGGTGGCTGTCGATATCGCGCCGGTTCATTCTCTTGTTGCACGAGTGATGGAGGGCGTAGGGGTGCCTGAGCTTATCGTCGCCCCTGGCGCGAGCCCGCATGAATACAATCTGCGACCCTCCGAGGCTGCCGCGGTGCAGGATGCTGACGTGGTCTTCTGGATCGGGCCGGGCCTGACGCCCTGGCTGGGCGATGCGATCGGAAATCTGGCTGATGGGGCGAATGTTGTCGCGTTGATGGAGGCCGAGGGCACCACCAAGCTTGAAACCCGCAAGACCGCGCTCTTCGAGGCGCATGATCATGGTGATCACGACGAACACGAAGAACACGGGCACGACGAACACGAGCATGATGAACACGGGCACGACGCGCATGAGGCCGAGCACGCGGATGAAGGCCACGAAGACCATGAACACGAGGATCACGCCGAGCATGAAGGCCACGATGAACACGCAGCCAACACGCACGAAGGTCATGATCATGGCGCACATGATCCGCATGCCTGGCTTTCGCCGGACAACGGCGCTGTCTGGTTGAATGCAATTGCCGCGCAGCTTTCCGCAGCTGACCCGGAGAATGCGGGCGCATACTATGCCAACGCAGCCGCGGCGCGTGAAGACCTGGGCACCTTGCGCGACGAGATCAACGGTATTCTGGATCCGGTGCGCGAGCGCAATTTCATAGTCTTCCACGACGCCTATCAGTATTTCGAGACCGCCTTCGACCTTACGGCTTCAGGTGCGGTTTCCATCTCAGATGCATCAGATCCGAGCCCGGCGCGTATCTCCGAGATACGGAAGCGTGTTGCCGAGCAGAACGTGAGCTGCGTGATGTCGGAGCCCCAATTCGACCCCGGGATCGTCGCGGCTGTCATGGAAGGCTCCACGGCGCAGACTGGCGTGCTCGATCCGCTTGGCTCCGATCTGGACCCGGGTCCGCAGCTTTATGGCCAGCTCTTGCGCAACCTCGCGAACGGGTTGGCCGACTGCCTGTAAAACACGGCCCCTGAGCCATGCGAAAGGCCCGGCGTGTTTGCGCCGGGCTTTTCAGTCGATCGGCTGGAACATCGCGTCCTTCATGGAGCAATCGCGGATCACATCGCGGCCGCAGGGGACAGGATCAAGCGCCTTCGAAAGGCAGATACGTGCCTCCTGAATATGCCCCTGCTTGCAGGTGATCGTGATCATGTCGGGCGCGAGCTGTGGATTGGCCGCGATGAAGGCGTCTTCCACCACCGATGCCGGCAATGTCACCGCGCGCTCCAGCTTGCGGAAGACGGGCGGGCGTGTGACGCTTTCATAGGCGCGCCTGGAGAGCTCGTAATAGGCGCGGGCAGAAAGCCCCGAGCAGACCCCGTGCTTTTTCCATTGATACCAGGCGAGGCCGGATGTGCCCATGATGTCCGCCATGGCGCTGGTCAGGCGGCGCGGCGGGTTGCGATGGTCGGTGCGGCAATAGGACGGCCAGCCGCGGTGATATTGAGGCCAGAGCCCGTGCAGGATCCAGCCATGGGCCTCGTCGCATTGCGGGGAGTCCTTTGCTTCCCCTTCGAGTGCGCACCAATTGGGGGACCAGGAGAGGGACATCACGTAATAATCGAAATCCCCTGCGCGTTCCCCCTTGGCGGCGGCCATGCCTGTCAGAAGGCAAAAAACCGTGACGATAGCTGCGCGCATTCACTCTTTCCTTATCGGTCAAGCCGCACTATATAGCCCTCAAGTTCCCCGACAACGGAAACCTGAGCCCACCAAAGGCTCGCCCCTTCAAGGGCACGGAGAAGCTTTGTCGGGCAGGCGGATTATTTGATGGAGGCAAGAAATGGCTGACAAACCGATCATGGCAAAGGCGACGGCCGTCTGGCTCGTGGACAACACGACGATCAGCTTCAAGCAGATCGCGGATTTCGTGGGCATGCATGAGCTGGAAGTGCAGGGCATCGCGGATGGCGATGTGGCAGCAGGTGTGAAGGGCTTCGACCCGGTGGCCAACAACCAGCTTGACCAGGAGCAGATCGACAAGGCCGAAAAGGAGCCGGCGCACAAGCTCAAGCTCAAGTACAACGCCGCCGCACAGGGCGAGGAAAAGCGCCGCGGGCCGCGTTATACGCCTCTGTCGAAGCGGCAGGACCGCCCCGCCTCCATCCTGTGGCTGGTGAAATTCCACCCCGAGCTGACGGATGCGCAGATCTCCAAGCTGGTCGGCACGACGAAGCCGACGATCCAGGCGATTCGCGAGCGCACGCATTGGAACATTTCCAATATTCAGCCGATCGACCCTGTCGCACTGGGGCTATGCAAGCAGTCCGAACTGGACGCCGCCGTTCAGAAGGCCGCTTCCAAGAGAGCGGCCGCGGGCGAAGTCATGAGCGACGATGAGCGCCGCAAACTCGTCAACACCGAACAGAGCCTCGAGATGGACACGGAGCCGAAAATCCCCTCGGCGATCGAAGGGCTGGAGACATTCTCGCTCGGTGGCTCGGATGAGGACGAGAAAGATGATCACGACGACAGTCGCGACGCTGACAGCTTCTTCAATCTGCCTGACGACGACGAAGACGATGATGAAGAGGACAAGCGCTGACAAAAGCGTTCCGCCGTTAACCTGAGACATCAGATAGAGGCGGAGCGCGTGCTCCGTTCGATCCTTGCACTGCGCCCCGCCAAAAGCAGCGTTGCAGGTTCTTGGCGGACGCTTTAGCCGCTTTTGACCTTGTGTCAGGCTGCCTGAATCAGAGGGCGAAAGACTGGCCGTTTGCCAATTT
This sequence comes from Lentibacter sp., assembly GCA_041686165.1. Classification (GTDB taxonomy): domain Bacteria; phylum Pseudomonadota; class Alphaproteobacteria; order Rhodobacterales; family Rhodobacteraceae; genus Lentibacter. Next base: position 3,131 of record JAWLEL010000062.1, on the reverse strand, counting down.
TTTGCCTTTTTCAGGTTCGCGGCTCTCCCAAAGACTGCGCGGCCGAGCCGTCTTCGGGCGACCGGACTTCGAAAAAGCCAATATTGCTTCGAAAATAATGCTGTTTCCCTTGTTGAAACTGTTGTTTCGGTATTCGCGCACGCCTGACCAAAGCCCATGAATTTGAACGTATTTTTTCTTATTTAGATCGATTTTCCCTCTCATACCCAACTTTGATTGGCGCGCTCGTCGCGTACCCGGACAGCTGTTCTGTTCCGGGCTGTTGATTGGAGAAATGGTATGCCAAACCACATTTCGAATGGCGTTTTTGAGACCAACACGGCGACCGGTTCGGGCCAGAATCCCGACGGCTGGACTGCGAGCCAGGGCTCGCCAGATCTGAACACGGATGGGAATTACGAGTGGAGCGGCAGCTACATGCCATCCGATCTCGACGCCTCGGACGGTGGCGGCTACATCTCGCTTTTTTCGTCGTCGGCCTATGATGAAGGGCTCTCAACGACGCTGGGGACGCAGGTGGAGGCGGGGCAGACCTATACCTTTACGTTCGATTACTATGTCAATGACACTGACGGGACCACCAACCAACCCGGCGCGACCGATCTCATCGTCACCATCGGCTCCCAGACGGTCACGGTCCCGCTCGACAGCACGGGTGTCTCGGCCCCGTATTGGCAGACCACGACTTTCGAGTTCACCGCGGAAGAAACGACCTCGGACTTTTCGATCGCGACCAGTACCGACGGCGGAGACCTTTCTTCATATACCGGCATTGCGCTCGACAACCTGAACCTGGACGTTGCGCCCGACTTTATCGTCGAAGGGACCGGCGGAAACGACGTGATCGACGCCGCTTACACCGACGATCCCGAAGGTGACATGATCGACGCGAACGATCATTCCGATGGCTCGAATGCGGACAGTGTCCTTGCCGGGGCGGGGGATGACTCCGTTGTTGCGGGTGAAGGCAATGACACGGTTTTCGGCCAGGACGGAGCCGATACGATTCTCGGTGGCGCAGGCGATGATTACCTCGACGGCGATGACGACCTTGCAACAGGTGGGGCCGATAGCATCGACGGGGGCACGGGCAATGACGAGATCATCGGGGATGTAGGCAACGACACGCTGATCGGCGGCGACGGCCGCGACACGATCTATGCAGGTGCTGACGATGACCTGGTCTATGGCGGCGACGGCAACGATCAGATCTTCGGGGGAACGGGAGACGATTCCATCTATGCAGGCGCGGATGCCGACAGCGTCCTCGGCGATCTTGGAAATGATGTAATCTCCGCTGATGGGGGCGACGATACCGTGCGCGGCGGTCTCGGCAACGATACCATCGACGGCGGGGCGGGTGATGACAGCCTGCACGGCAACGAGGGTGACGACAGCATCACCGGCGGCGACGGGGCCGACACGATCTATGGCGAATCGGGCAACGACATCGTTTCAGGCGGCGGTGGGAACGACATCGTGGAAGGTGGCTCGGGCGACGATACGATTTCCGGCGGCACAGGTGATGACTGGCTGCGCGGCAGCTTCGGCAATGATAGCCTGACGAGCGATGAAGGCGACGATTATCTCTGGGGTGGCTATGGCGACGATACGTTCAGTTACACCGACGGGTTCGGCAATGACACGATCGAGGGCGAAGAGGCCAATGAGATTGATGGTGATACGCTTGATCTGAGCGCGGTGACCTCCGATCTCACGGTCGATCTGACTTCGGCAAACCCCGAAGCAGGCAGCTTCAGCGACGGCACGGCGACAACGAGCTTTGTCGAGATCGAGAATATCGTTCTGGGCGATGGCAACGACACGCTCCTGCTCGGCACGGGCGGCGGGGACGATACCGTCCAGGGCTTTACCATCCCTACGGACAACGGCGACGGGACCTATACGGCAAACGACCAGCTCGATGTGGGCACCCTGACCGATCTCAACGGCGCGCCGGTCAACACTGATGATGTCACTGTGACGGATGATGGCAGTGGCAATGCCGTTCTGACATTCCCGAGTGGTGAAACCCTGACACTTGTCGGTGTTGCGCCCACCGATGTGAGCGATCCCGACGTGCTGGAGACGATGGGTATCCCGCAGCCCGACTATGTCGTGGAGGGCACGGACGCGGGTGAGCTTATAGACGGGACCTATCTGTCCGATCCCGAGGGCGATGTGATCGACGGGAGTGATGACGCCTCGGGTGGCAATACCGACAGTGTTGTCGCGGGTGGTGGTGACGACACGGTTTTCAGCTACGTCGGGAACGACACCGTTGATGGCGGCGCAGGCAACGACAGCGTTGATGGCGGCGCGGGAGATGACGTTCTGTTCGGCGGCGACGGCAACGACACGCTGCAAGGCTGGTTCGACGACGACAGCCTTGAGGGTGGCGCGGGCGATGACAGCCTGATCGGCTGGACGGGCAACGACACGATTGCCGGCGGAACTGGCGCGGACGTGATCGAAGGCGGCGATGGTGAGGATCTCATCATCCTTGAAGACGGGTTTGGCAATGACACGATTGATGGCGGCGATGGTGGCGTGGTCGATTATGACACGCTCGACCTGAGCGCGCTGACCACCGATACAACGATTGATCTGACAAGCTCCAACCCGGAGAGCGGCTCTGTCACATCAGGCGGCGATACGGCGACTTTCACCGATATCGAGAATACCGTTCTCGGTGCCGGGCGCGATACGCTTGTGCTGGCTGATGGCTCAGGCTCTGATACTGTGGATGGCTTCGACCTGACTGACAGTGGCGACGGGACAACCACCGACCAACTCGATGTTTCCGGCCTCACGGATGCCAGCGGCAACCCTGTGAATGTCCATGATGTGACCGTCACCGACACCAACGGCGACGGCACCGGTGACGCGATCCTGACCTTCCCCAATGGCGAGAGCATCACGCTTGTGGGTGTTTTGCCAGCCAGCGTTGACAGCTATGAGGGGCTGGCCTCGATTGGTATCCCCGACACTGACGAGATAGTCAGCGGTACGGCCTCGGGAGATCTGATTGACGGCTCTTATACGGAAGATCCCGATGGCGACATGGTCGATGCGGGTGACAACAGCGCAGGCACCGATGATGATGTGATCGAGGCGGGCGCGGGCAACGA
>JAWLEL010000061.1:0-10311 GCA_041686165.1 Lentibacter sp. | reverse complement strand
AGCGGCCGCTGCGACCCTTCGCCGAGCAGCGGCGGCACACCCGAAGCAAGCTGGGAAACTCAGGTCAGGCGCTGACCCTCTAGCTGTTGAATTCCCGTTCGAGAAAGGCCTCGAAGGCGTCGAGGTTGATCGGATCGAACTGGCCGAAGCCCTGCATCCAGACAGTCGCGTCCCTGAGCGCGTCCGGTTCCAGCTTGCACCATTTGACGCGCCCGCGCTTCTCCTGGCTGATCAGCCCTGCGCGGCCGAGAATGGACAGGTGTTTGGAAATCGCGGCGAGGCTCATGTCGAAGGGTTCGGCCACGTCCGTAACGGCCATGTCGTCTTCCAGCAGCATCATGAGGATCGCGCGGCGCGTCGGGTCGGCAAGAGCCGCGAAGACATGATCGAGCGAATGAGCCATGCCTCCCTTTGCATTTCGGGCGCGGTTTCGTCAACCTTGTGGTTAAGTGAAGCGCGGCCGGTTCGCCGCCGGGCCCGACCGGCAGGGGCCACTGGTCCAAGGTCAACTGTGTGGTTGAATATGAAAAATCCGCGCCCCTGGCATGGCCGGACGGTGCGACGAAAACGCCGCACTCTGGAGATGAGGGATTTAACGCATTAACTTCAGATACTTGGCTTTCGTCTTTCGGCGCTTCACGGCAGCTTGACTCGCGCGCCCCCGCGCAATAGCAAAGCGCCAACCGTCCATGAGGGATCAAAAGGTGCAGGATCGCGGCCCCGATGAGAAGCTCGACGCGCTTGAAAGCCGCATCAACGCGCTCAAGAAGAGCCACGCACCCAAGGACCATATGGACGAACACTATTCTCAGGCACAACTCGCCTGGCGCATGGTGATAGAACTTGTGGCCGGTCTCGGGATCGGCTTCGGCATCGGATACGGGCTCGACTGGGCCTTCGGGACGCTCCCGATATTCCTTGTCGTATTTACATTTCTGGGCCTCGCGGCGGGTGTGAAGACGATGCTCCGCTCCGCCGAGGAGATCCAGAAGAGAACTGAAGGCGAAGCGGCAGCCGCCGCGCAGGATGATAAAGAGGGTTAGTCATGGCGACTGAAGCAGAAGGCGCAGAAGAAGGCGGCCTGGTATTTCACCCGATGGATCAATTCATCGTCAAGCCGCTCTTTGGCGGTGGTGAAATCGGCATTTTCACGATCACCAACGTGACCCTCTGGATGACCCTGGCTGTCCTGGCCGTGATCGCGCTGATGGTCCTGGGCACCTCGCGCCGCGCCACCATCCCGGGGCGCACGCAAAGCGTGGCCGAGCTGGCCTATGGTTTCGTCTACAAGATGGTCGAGGACGTGGCGGGCAAGGATGCCGTTGGCTTCTTCCCCTATGTCATGACTCTCTTCATGTTCATCGTCTTCGCCAACTTCCTCGGCCTTCTGCCGATGTCCTTCGCGACGACATCGCACTTCGCCGTCACGGTCGTGCTGGCGATGCTGGTGTTCCTGACCGTGACGATCGTCGGTTTCGTGAAGAACGGCGCCGCCTTCCTTGGCCTCTTCTGGGTGTCGAGCGCGCCGCTGGCGCTGCGCCCGATCCTCGCGGTGATCGAGATCATCTCGTATTTCGTCCGCCCGGTGAGCCACTCCATTCGTCTGGCGGGTAACGTCATGGCCGGCCACGCCGTCATCAAGGTTTTTGCGGGTTTCGCGGCCATTGCCGTCGTCAGCCCCGTCTCCGTCGTCGCGATCACAGCGATGTACGGGCTCGAAGTTCTCGTATCCTTCATCCAGGCATACGTGTTCACCATTCTGACCTGCGTGTATCTCAAGGATGCTCTGCACCCCTCGCACTAAGGCTTAGAAGATCCAACTACTCAACTTCCAATCGTAAGGAGAATTATCATGGAAGGCGAACTCGCACATATCGGCGCAGGCCTCGCGGCAATCGGCTCGGGCGCAGCGGCAATCGGTGTCGGCAACGTGGCAGGCAACTTCCTCGCCGGCGCACTGCGCAACCCCTCGGCAGCGGCATCGCAAACAGCCACTCTCTTCATCGGCATCGCATTTGCTGAAGCCCTGGGCATCTTCTCGTTCCTCGTTGCCCTGCTTCTGATGTTCGCCGTCTAAGCCTGACGGAACACGATCCTTACGGCCGGATGGGCGGGCAGCCTCGCTCATCCGGTGATCAGGACAGTTTCTGACCGGCAAGTTCCCAAGGGGAGAGACGCACATGGCAACCGAAACGACAGCCGCCGCAGGGGAAGCAGCCGCCCCGGGCATGCCGCAGTTGGATTTCTCCAACTGGGCGAACCAGATTTTCTGGCTGATGGTCGCGCTCGTCGTGATCTACCTCGTCTTGTCGCGCGTCGCCCTGCCGCGCATCGGTGCGGTTCTGGCCGAGCGCCAGGGCACCATCACGAGTGACATAGACAAGGCCGATGAGCTCAAGAGAAAGGCCGTCGAGGCTGAAGAGGCTTATAACAAGGCCCTTGCTGACGCCCGGTCCCACGCGAACGACATCATCGCCGAGACCAAGGCGGAGATCCAGAAAGACCTCGACGCAGCGATGGTCAAGGCAGATGCCGAGATCGCCGCGAAGACCGCAGAGGGTGAGAAGGCCATTGCTGAAATCCGCGAGAACGCGCTCGACAGCGTGAAGATCGTGGCCAAGGACACGACGAAGGAGATCGTCGCGGCCATGGGCGGCAAGGCCGATGCGAAAACGATCACGGCCGCCGTGAACGCCAGGATGAAAGGATAAGCTCATGCGGAATATTTCCTTTTCCATCATCGCGGCCGCCAGCATGGCCGCCTCGCCGGCCCTCGCTGCGAGCAAGAATCCGTTCTCGGCAGAATTCTGGACGCTGACCAACACCGATTTGCTCGTCGCGATCTCCTTCTTCGTCTTCATCGGCGTGCTGATCTATTTCAAGGTGCCCCGGATCGTTGGCGACATGCTCGACAAGCGCGCCGAGGGTATCAAGAGCGATCTTGACGAGGCCCGCGCCACGCGCGAAGAGGCGCAGAAGATCCTGGCCGAGTACGAGCGCAAGAGCCAGGAAGTCCAGGCGCAGGCCGACCGGATCGTCGAGACGGCGAAGGCCGAGGCGGCGGATGCAGCCGAACAGGCAAAAGAAGACATCAAGGCCTCCATCGCGCGCCGGCTCGCGGCAGCCGAGGAGCGTATCGCCAGTGCCGAAGCGACGGCCGTCAAGGACGTGCGCGACAAGGCCGTGACCGTCGCCATGGCCGCCGCGAAGGACGTGATCGCCAAGCAGACGACCGCGACGGCAGGCAACAAGCTCATCGACGATGCGATTGCCCAGGTCGACGCCAAGTTGCACTGACCGGCCCTTTGACCCCATGCAAAAGCCCGGCTCCTCGAGCCGGGCTTTTTTCGTTCCAGTGTCTTTCCCGGGCGCTGAATTCGGTGTCGGTCACGTCTCGCGTTCATGTTCGAAGCGCAGGCGTGCGATATCCTCGTTCTTGTCCGACTTGATCTGGTCGGCCAGCGCGGACTTGACGAAGTCCAGATGCGCCTCCACGGCGCTGCGCGCGCCCCTCGGATCGCGCAGCTGAAGCGCGTCATTGATACGCTTGTGCTGGTCCAGCAGCTCCTCGCGCGTGCCGTGCTGCTGGAATATCCGCGCGCGGTTGTAGAAGACACCCTGTTTGAGCAAGTCGAAGATCGAGCGCATCATGTGCAGCATGACCACGTTGTTGCTCGCCTCGATGATCGACATGTGAAAGGCGGCGTCGAGTTCGGCGTCCTTCGTCGGATCCCCGCGCCTCTCGGCCCGCGCCATCCGGCCATAGGCCTGGCCGATGACCTTGAGGTCCGTGGCGCTGGCCAGACGGGCGGCGCGCTCTGCGGCGATTCCTTCAAGATCGCGGCGGAAGGAGAGATAGTCGAAGACGGCCTCATCGTGGCTGGAAAACAGCTCGATCAGCGCCTCGGAGAAGGCCGACCCCAGAACGTCGGCCACGTAGACGCCCGAGCCTGCCTTCGAGGCCAGCAGCCCGCGCTCCTGCAGCTCGCCGATGGCTTCGCGCAGCGAGGGGCGCGAGACGTTGAGACGCTCGGCCAGCTCGCGCTCGGAGGGCAGCCTCTCGCCGGGGCGCAGGATGCCGCGCAGCACGAGTTGCTCGATCTGGCGGACAACGGCACGGCTGAGCTTTTCCGGTTGAACAGGCTGAAAGGGCATCGCGTCTCCTAAAGTGTTCCGCCATAAATCTGGGCTACAGCTTTTGGTGGAACGGCGTGCAAGATTTGAACGTGGCGCGCGCCCCGCCTTTATCCGATGTCTCAGGCAAAAAGCGGGACGCTGTAGAATTGGTAAAATGATATTACCGCCGCAGGAGACGCGCAAGCGCACAAATAAAAGGCGGCGGCGCGATCTCTCGCGCCGCCGCCCTGATTGGTCAAATGGTTTACTCGGCCGGAACGGCTGCCGCGTTTTGCGGCTTGCCGAAGTGTTGCCGGTTGAGCCGCAGCACCAGCGCGATCATCAGGAGTTGGCTGGCGATGGCGATTGCCGTGATGCCCCAGTAGGCAGTCCCGAACTTCTCGATGGCACCGGCCTCGACAAGGCCCTTGTTGACGAAGAAGTGCAGGAGCACGGCGAAGGCGACACCGGGGCAGACCAGGGCATAGGAGCCCGGGGAGGTCTTCGCACCGAGGACGAAGTCCTTGAAGTAGCCCTGGCGGCGCAGAACCGTGAGGCCCAGCATCAGGAAGAGAACCTGGACGGCGATCATCTGCGCGAGCCAGACCATGGTATTGCCGGCCGCGGCATGGGCTTCGAAGGTCGTGTGCAGCCCATGATCCTGACGCAGGAAGAGGATCGACAGGATCGTCACGATCGGCACGATGACCATCAGCGTCGGCCCGGCTTCTTTCGCGGTGCCGTGCTGGAGCATGGAGCCGAAGGCCACGATCAGCGCGACGACCGTGTAGATCAAGGCGGCCACGGCGAAGAAGGTCGAGATGACGAGGCTCGTCGCGACGGTCGCCGGAACGGTGGACATGGCGGCCGGTGCGGAGAAGCCAACGCCGATCATCGCCAGGGCGAAGGCCGGCAGGAGCTGTGCGAAGCTGTTGTTCGCGGTCACATCGAAGACGCCGCCCTGGCTCAGCACGCGGCCGAGGAAATCCCCGATCAGCCGCAGCGCCCAGATGCCGAGCGCGGCAAAGGCGATCATCGCCAGCGGGAAGAGATACTCGATCACGCTCCAGAGCTGGGGCACGAAGACCAGCCCGACGATGAAGAGCGCATTGACGCTCATCGCGGTGGCCAGCGGCCCGGCAAGAAGCGTCGTCTCGGCGTTGGAGTTGCGCAGCTTCTCATAGGCGTCGGTTTTGCTGAACCGGGCCAGCGCGCCGAAGTTCCAGATCAGTAGCTTGAGGTTGAGGAAGGTCATCGCGAGGATGCCGAGCGCGGCGACGATGATCGCGCCTTGCAGGGCAGGGGAGCCGCCCGAGAAGGCCGCCATGATGTCCTCGAAGACGGGCACGGGCCGCCCCTCATGCGGCACCCAGAACATCAGATACATGAAGAAGGTGACGGAAAGCCCGCCAGCGCCCAGCGCGGCGAGGAAGTAGAGCGGCGAATAGCTGTCTGCCGGTTTTCCAATTGTCTGTTGCATGGTCCGAATCCTTATATTCCACTATTGGAATGTATATATATTCCAAAAATGGAATGCAAGAAGTTTCTTGTTAATCCGATGTTAACCAAGATCGCTCAAGACTTGGCCGATGAAATGGTTCTGGACGCTCTCTCTCATCCCTCTCCTGGCGGCCTGCGACACGGCCAGTCCCGCGTTCAAGGACGCGCCGGCGCAGCGTATCACCATCGGCAAGAGCACGTTCGATGTCCGCGTGAAGGACCGTCGCGCCGAGGCGCTGCGGGTCAATGCCGAATGGGCGCCGCGGCTTGAAGCGGTGGCCGAACGCGCGACAATGGCCATCGAGACGGTCTCGGGCTGCAAGGTCGAAAGGCTCCATGGCGATCAGGCGATGATCAAGGCCGACCTGAAATGCGCTGGCCGCCCCGCGCCGCCCCCGCCGCGCGGCCCGCTCTATTGTGAGCCTGACGGGCCCGCGCGGGTGATCGGGGAAGAGCTCATCTACGAGATTACCTGCGAGGAGGGCTAGCGACCTTCGCGGTTGATCCTCTGCTGGCGTTCGCGCTCCCTGACATCGGCCTCGCTTCCGCCGCTGCGGCCCCCGAAAATCCCTTCGAGCAGGCTGTCGATGGCGTTCTTCGTGCCGCCGCCGCCGTCGTCGCTCGGACTCTCGAGCGCCATGCCCTCGGAAGGGTCGGGCGCGCGCATCGGCAGCACGCGCGCGGGCGTGCCCTCGTGCACGCGAGTCATCGCTTCGTGCCAGATTTCCGCCGGAAGGCCCGAGCCGGTCACGCCCGTCAGCGGCGTGTTGTCGTCATAGCCCATCCAGACGCCGGCCACGTAGTCGGCCGTGAAGCCGATGAACCAGGCGTCCTTGGCCGATTGGGATGTGCCGGTCTTGCCCGCCACCTCGCGCCCCGGCAGGCGCGCGCGCCCGCCTGAGCCCTCGGTCACGACCTTGTTCATCATCCAGACGAGCTGTTCGGAAGAGCTTTGCTGAAGCACCCGCTCGCCGATGCCGCCCGTGGCCGTCATGACCGGCTCGTCATTGCCCAGCAGCCGCAGCTCCTCCAGCCCATAAGGAGTCACGGAGCTGCCGCCGTTGAGAATGCCCGCGTAGGCGCCGGTCAGCTCCATCAGCGTCACTTCAGAGCTGCCCAGCGCGATGGCCGGCCCATCGGCAAGGCCGGAGCCGATTCCGAACTCCGTCGCCACCTTGCGCACCGTTTCAAGGCCGACTTCCTCGGCCAGCTTGACCGCCGGGATGTTGTAGGAGTTCTTGAGCGCCTCGGTGAGCGTGACCATGCCGTGATACTCACGGTCATAGTTCTTCGGGCAGTATTCCCCCGAACCGGGCACCTGCGTGCAGTATTCGGCGTCCTCTATCGTGTCGAGCGGCGAGCGCCCGAGATCGAGCGCCGCGCCGTAGACGAAGGGCTTGAAGGCCGAGCCGGGCTGGCGCTTGGCCATGGTCGCGCGGTTGAACGCGCCCGAAACACGCGTCTGGCGCCCGCCGACCACGGCCTTGACGGCCCCGTCGGCAGACATGATGACAATCGCCGCCTGCGCCTTGGAGCCCTCGCTCACCTTGTTTTCGAAGACCGTCTTCATGGCCTCTTCCGCCGCCCGCTGGACCTCTGGGTCGAGTGTCGTGCGGATGATGACATCCTCGGTGGTGTTGCGGGTGAAGAACTCGGGGCCCTCGCCCATGACCCAATCGGCAAAATAGCCCCCCGCCTTGGCCTGCGCGGCTTCGGAGAGCGTCGCCGGATTGGCCTGTGCCACGGCTGCGTCGGCATCGCTCAGGTAGCCCTGCTCGTTCATCAGCCGCACGACCGTTGCCGCCCTGTCCTGGCTGCGCTGGAGGTCGTTCGTCGGGGCATAGCGCGTCGGGGCCACGAGAAGCCCCGCCAGCATCGCCGCTTCCGGCGCGTTCACCTGCCCGGCCGATTTGCCGAAATAGCGTTGCGCCGCCGCCTCGAAGCCGCGCGATCCGGCCCCGAGGAAGGCGCGGTTCAGATAAACCGTCAGGATCTCGTCCTTGGAGTATTTGGCCTCCATCGCCATGGCATAGACTGCCTCCTTGGCCTTGCGCCAAAGCGATGTCTCGCGGCAGTCGGCCTCATATGCGCGTTCGCTTTCCCAGACACCCGGGTCGAAGGGCACGCCGAGGCAGATCAGCTTCGCGGTCTGCTGGGTGAGCGTCGAGCCGCCATGGCCCGAAAGCGGCCCGCGCCCTTCACTCATGTTGATGCGGACCGCCGAGGCGATACCGCGCGGGGAGATGCCGAAATGACGATAGAAGCGCTTGTCCTCGGTGGCGATGATGGCATCGCGCAAATGCGGCGAGACGGAACTGGCCGTCACCGCGCCGCCGAACTGGTCGCCGCGCCAGGCGAAGACGCGGCCATCGTTGTCAAGCAGGGTGACGGAGCCGCGTGCCCGACCGTCGAGAAGTTGCTCGAGCGGCGGCAGCGTCAGCGTCACGTAGCCGACCGACAGACCGATGATGAGCGAGAGGACGAGCCCCATGCGCCAGCCGAAGCCCCAGATCAGGCGAAAGACCCAGCCGAAGAGCCCGTAGACCAGACGGCGGATGGGGCCATGCTGCGGCTTTCTCGGCGCGGGCTTTCGACCTCGCTTCGCGGTTTTCCCGGGGGGGGTCTTTTTCTTCGGCGGATACCGCCGGTCAGCCACCAAGGGGGGATTCTTGCGTCCTGAATTGCTCATGCTCTGCCCTGCTCGGAGGCTTTTCGTTTGGCCCAACCTAGTATGCGCGGCGGAAAATGTAGAGGGGAAAGCGCGAAAAGCGAACGCATAGCCTGCTTAATTTTTCAGCAGTTCCCCGGATTGCTGCGTAAATTTTGGAGATTCCTCTCTTCGCGGTGCCTCTTTACGCATCGCCTCCCTTCCGATTCTGCGACCGCGAGATGTTTGCTGCAGGTGCAAATGCCGCGGCTGGCGGCTCATGGGAAAGGAATGGACAGTGAAACTCATTCTCGCAACGATCAAGCCATACAAGCTTGAAGAAGTGCGTGCCGCCCTCACCGACATCGGGGTGCGCGGCATGATGGTCAGTGAAATAAAGGGGTTCGGCGCGCAATCGGGACATACCGAAATCTATCGCGGTGCCGAATACGCCGTGAACTTCGTGCCAAAGGTAAAACTCGAGATCGCGGTCAGCTCCGAAATGGCTGACAGCGTCGTCGAGACGATCACCAACACCGCCCGCACCGGCAAGATCGGTGACGGCAAGATATTTGTGCTCGATCTGGCCGATGCAGTGCGCGTGCGCACTGGCGAAACCGGACAAGACGCGCTTTGAGCGCGAAGGAAGGAAACGAGATGAAAAGACTACTCACACCTGCTCTGGCCGCCCTGGCCGCAAGCCTGCCCGCCGCAGCCTTCGCACAGGAGGCGGCAGCTCCGGGCTTCGACGAGATCGGCCCCTATATCATGACAACCCTGCTGTTCCTCGTGGGCGGCTTCCTCGTGTTCTGGATGGCGGCGGGCTTTGCCATGCTCGAAGCCGGCCTCGTGCGCTCCAAGAACGTCACCATGCAGCTCACCAAGAACATCGCGCTCTTCTCGATCGCGGCGGTGATGTATTGGCTCGTGGGCTTCAACCTGATGTATCCGGGCGAGTTCAACGGGTTCTTCGCGTTCAACTTCGTCCCGACCGAGCTGGAGCCTGTCGGGCTGGCGGCGGCAGATGCCGATCTCGGCTATGCCTCGGTTGCTTCCGATTTCTTCTTCCAGCTGATGTTCGTCGCGGCCACCGCCTCGATCGTCTCCGGCGCGCTGGCCGAGCGGATCAAGCTCTGGCCCTTCCTGATCTTCGTGGTCGTGCTGACCGGCATCTTCTATCCGATCACCGGCTCCTGGCAGTGGGGCGGCGGCTGGCTGTCTGAGCTCGGCTTCTCCGACTTCGCCGGCTCAACGGTCGTGCACTCCGTCGGCGGCTGGGCGGCCCTGGCCGGTGCCCTCGTGCTCGGCCCGCGTCTTGGCAAGTACAAGGATGGCAAGGTGAACCCGATGCTCGGCTCCAACCTCGCCCTGGCCACGCTCGGCACGTTCATCCTGTGGCTCGGCTGGTTCGGCTTCAACGGCGGCTCGCAGCTCGCGGCCGGGACCGTCGGCGACATCACCGATGTGGGCCGCATCTTCGCCAACACCAACATGGCGGCAGCCTCCGGTGCGATCGTCGCGCTTGTCCTGACGCAGCTTGTGTTCGGCAAGCCTGATCTGACCATGACGCTCAACGGCGCGCTCGCCGGCCTCGTGTCGATCACGGCCGAGCCGCTGGCCCCCTCGCTCTTCGGTTCGCTGCTCATCGGCGGTGTCGGCGGTGTGATCGTGGTCTTCACGGTTCCGCTGCTCGACAAGCTCAAGATCGACGATGTCGTCGGCGCGATCCCGGTTCACCTCTTCGCGGGGATCTGGGGCACCATCGCCGTTGTCTTCTCGGGCTCGGCCACGCTGGGTGCGCAGCTTACGGGCATCATCGCCTATGGCGTCGCGACCTTCGCGGCCTCGCTGATCCTCTGGCTCGTCCTGAAGGCGGTCCTCGGCATCCGCGTGAGCGAGGAAGCCGAGATCAACGGTCTCGACAGCACGGAGATGGGCATGGAGGCCTACCCGGACTTCTCAAAGGGCTGAGGCAACCTTCAAAGTGATTGGAAAAGCCCCCTGCGGAAGGGGGCTTTTTCGTGTGTATTCGTAATAGTAGGTCGATA
>JAWLEL010000060.1:0-10403 GCA_041686165.1 Lentibacter sp. | reverse complement strand
CCCGGCACCCGCAAGCTCTTGATCGTGCTGACCGACGGCAAACCCAACGACCTTGACCACTACGAGGGGCAGCACGGGATCGAAGACAGCCACATGGCCGTGCGCGAGGCGCGCACGGCCGGGCAGAGCGTGCATGGCATCATCATCGACGAGGACGGGCAAGACTGGTTCGCGCGCATTTTCGGGCGTGGGGGCTTTACCTTGCTGCCCAATCCCGAGCGCCTGACCCGAACCTTGCCCACCATCTACCGAAACCTGACACAGGAGAGCTGACATGTATCGACCGTTTCTACCCATCGCGATGTTGCTGGCGTCACCCGCTGCAGCGGAAAATTTCGACAGGCCCATCCCCCAGGCACAGTCCGCCACTGCCGAGTTGTGGTATGCTCTGGCCTGCATTGCGCTCGTGGGCGCGATGATCGTGGTGCAAAGACTGGTGTCGCGCCGATGACGCGGCAAGGCTGGAGCACCCCTCGGATCGCGCTGGCGCTCTATCCCTTCGGGGCGGGCGCGGCGGCGGTGAACGTCTTTTTCGCCTCGCTGATCTTCAGTTGGGTGGGCGGGCCTGTCCTGTCCACCGCATGGTCGATCGGGCTCGGCTGCGTGATCGGAGCCCCGGCGACCTGGTATTTCGCCCGGCACATACGGGCTCTCATGGATACGGCAGACGCGGGACCGGATCCCGCAGGAGGATGAACGTGGCAAGCACATCGGCAGAACAGATGCGCGCCTGGGCAGGACCGGCGCTTTTCAGTTTCGGGTTCCGGCCCTTTTTCCTGTTCGGTGCCGCCTGGGCGCTGCTGGCGATGATCCTGTGGCTTCCCGCCCTGTCGGGCGCCCTGGACTTGCCGACGCGCCTTGATGCGGTCGCATGGCATGCTCACGAGTTCCTCTTCGGCTATCTCGGCGCGGTGCTCGCGGGCTTTCTGCTGACCGCGGTTCCGAACTGGACCGGGCGTTTGCCGATGGTGGGCTGGCGGCTGGCTGCGCTTTTCGCGCTCTGGATCGCGGGGCGGGTCGCCATCTTGTTTTCCGCGCTTGTCCCGGCGAGTGTCGCGCCAGTCATCGACCTGGCCTTTCCGCTGGTGCTCGCCGGGGTGATCCTGCGCGAGATCATCGCGGGCAGAAACTGGCGCAACCTGATCGTGCTCGGGCTGCTGGGGGTCTTCACCCTTGCCAATGCCTTGTTTCACATCGATGCGCTGGCAGGCGGCGCGCCGGCACAAGGCCCGGGCCTGCGGCTGGGTCTGGCGACGGCAGTGATGATGATCGCGGTGATCGGCGGGCGGATCATCCCGTCCTTCACCCGCAACTGGCTGGCGCAACAGGGCCATCCCGCGCGCCCGTCGCCGCCCATGCAGCGTTTCGACAAGCTGGTGCTGCTGGCGAGCCTTTTCATCCTCGGGCTCTGGGTCTTGCAGCCCCTTGAGGCGCGCACGGGTCTCGCGCTGCTCGGATTGGGGGCATTGCACGCCGCGCGGCTCGCCAGATGGCAGGGGCACCAAACAACGCGCGAGCCTCTCGTCTGGGTTCTGCATCTGGCCTATGCGTTTCTTCCGGTCGGCGCGATTGCCATGGGGCTTGAGCTGCTCTACGGCGTGTTCGGCGCGGCGACGGCACAACACTTGTGGATGTCGGGTGCGATCGGGGCGATGACGCTGGCGGTGATGACGCGGGCGACCCTTGGCCATACCGGGCAGGGTCTGAGTGCGGGAAAGGCGACCGTGATGATCTACCTGTGTCTTTTCGGCTCCGTGCTCGCGCGCCTCGGCACACCCATGATTTACGAGCTGAGCTACCTCTCCGGCCTTCTGTGGCTGGCCGCGTTCGGGGGGTTCGTTGTGTTCTACGGCCCTTCGCTCATGCGGTCCAAACCGGAGAAAAGCCCATGAGCTGGACAGCCTATGCGGCCATTTTCGCCGCGTTCTTCCTCACCCATTCGATCCCGGTGCGCCCCGCGGTGAAATCGCGCGTGGTCCGCCGGATCGGCGCGCGCGGGTTCGTCCTCATGTATTCGGTCCTGTCGGTCACGATGCTGGTGCTGTTGATCTGGGCTGCTGGTGAGGCGCCCTACGTGCAGCTTTGGCCGCAGATGCCCTGGCATCGGCATGCAGGACATCTGGGGATGCTGGCAGTCTGCCTGATCCTCGCGTTCAGCATCGCGCGGCCGAACCCCTTGTCTTTCGGCGGCGCGCGCAATGACACCTACGACCCCGACCGCCCGGGTATCACGCGCTGGACGCGGCATCCGGTCCTGGTGGCGCTCGCGCTCTGGGCCGGTGTCCACCTGCTGCCCAATGGCGATCTGGCGCATGTGATCCTGTTCGGCGTGCTGAGCGTCTTTTCTCTTGCCGGCTGGGCGCTCGTCGATCGGCGCAAGCGGCGCGACCTGGGCGCGCGGAGATGGGCGCAGCTGGATGAGGCCCGCAGGGCGGCACCATGGCGTCCTGCGCCTGTTTCGTGGTGGGGTGCGGCGGCGCGCTTCCTGATCGGGCTTGTGGTCTACGGAGCGCTCCTTTGGGCGCATCCGCATGTCATCGGCGTGTCTGCCCTGTGACCCCGATTTGATGTTGAACTTGCCTGTTCGCCTCGGCTTTCGGGGGGTTGAACAGCGCCCGGATTGGAGGATAGTCGGACCGGAAGTGCGGTTCGGCTCCTGGCGCCGGTGAAAAGACCAGGGCTTGGTGCGGGGCGATACGGGCCTATATTGGACTGAAGGACAACACCGCCAAGCCAGTTTCAGGAGCGTCTCTTGACCGAATTGCCAGATATCACCTTCGAGAACAGTTTCGCCGCCCAGATGGAGGGGTTTTTCGTGCCTTGGGAAGGTGCCAAGGCACCGAAGCCGGAGGTGCTGCGGCTCAACGAGGAGCTGGCAGGGGAGCTTGGCCTCGATGCTGATCGGCTGAGAGGTGAAGGTGGCGCGCGGCTTCTCACGGGGGCCGCCGCGCCGCAGAGCGCAGTGCCGCTCGCGATGGTGTACGCGGGGCACCAGTTCGGTGGCTTCTCGCCACAGCTTGGCGACGGGCGGGCGCTGCTGCTGGGTGAACTTTTCGACAGGGACAAGGTGCGCCGCGATCTGCATCTCAAGGGGTCCGGGCGCACACCGTTTTCGCGCGGGGGCGACGGCAAGGCCGTGCTGGGCCCCGTGCTGCGGGAATATCTCATGGGTGAGGCGATGCATGCGCTGGGCATCCCGACGACCCGGGCGCTGGCTGTCACGAGAACGGGTGAGAAGGTTCTGAGGGATTCGGGGCCCGAGGAGGGGGCTGTCCTGGCGCGCGTTGCGGCTTCGCATCTGCGCGTTGGCACGTTCCAGTTCTTTGCGGCGCGGGGCGAGACGGCCAAGGTCAGGCAGCTTGCCGACTACGCGATTGCGCGGCATTACCCCGAGCTTGCACAGAGTGAAACGCCCTATCTCGACCTCTTTCGCCGCGTGAGCGAAAGGCAGGCGGCGCTCGTCGCCAAGTGGATGAATGTCGGTTTCGTGCATGGCGTGATGAACACGGACAACACGACGATTTCGGGGGAGACCATCGACTATGGCCCCTGTGCTTTCATCGACGGGTATGACCCGAAAGCGGTGTTCAGCTCGATCGACGCTCAGGGGCGCTATGCCTTTGGCAATCAGCCGGCGATCCTGCAGTGGAACCTTGCGCGGTTTGCCGAAACGCTTGTCGACCTGGTGAACCCGGAGGACAGTGACGACGCGATCGCGCGTCTTTCAGAGGTGCTGGATGAGTTTCCGGCCCACTATGAGACGGCCTGGCTGGGCGGCATGTGCGCCAAGCTCGGGCTGGCCGAGACCCGGCCGGAAGACCGCGACCTGGCAAACGGGCTGATGGCCGCTGCGCAGGAGCAGAACGTCGATTTCACGGGTCTCTTCCGGGCGCTGGCGCAGATGGTGCGAGGCGATGCATCTCCGGCGCGCGCGCTGTTTGACGACCCCGCGGCGTTCGATGCCTGGGTGAAGCTCTACGAGGCGCGCCTGGCCGCCGAGCCGAAACCGGCGCAAGAGCGCGCTGAAGCAATGGAGCGTGTCAACCCGCTCTACATTCCGCGCAATCACCTGGTTGAAGGCGCTCTGGATGCCGCGCGGGATGGGGATATGGCGCAATTTGAAAAGCTGCTCGATGTGCTCTCGGCGCCTTTCACGGCGCAGCCGGGCCTCGACGCCTTTGCAAGACCTGCGCCCGAAAGCTTTGGCCGCTACATGACTTATTGCGGAACCTGATGCCATGTCGCTCATGGCACTTGGTATCCTCGTTGCCTTTGCGGTCTATTCGCTTTTCAGCAGGGCGATATCCACCAGTATCCTGACTCTTCCGATCCTGTTCACCCTACTTGGCCTTGCGCTGTCGGGCCCCTTGAAGGAGACGGTTCCGCCCGAGTTCGTCAGTGGTGCGAAGACAGGCCTTGCTGAAATCACGCTGATCCTCGTGCTCTTTGCGGATGCGAGCCGGGTTCGGTTCCGCAGGCTTGTCCTGGAATGGCAGTTTCCGGCGCGCATGCTGATAATCGGCATGCCGCTCACAATCGCGCTTGGCACGGGTGTCGCCTTCTGGCTCAACCCGGCAGCGGGGCTGGCCACGGCGCTTCTGACTGCGGCTGTGTTGACGCCGACGGATGCCGCGCTTGGCCAGTCCGTGGTTGCCAGCCCTGATGTTCCCGAACACCTCGGCGAGACGATCAACGTGGAAAGCGGGCTCAATGACGGGCTGGCCTTTCCCTTCGTGCTTTTGAGCGCGACGCTGGCATCCTCCGCGTTGGGCGAGAGCGGGCCGGGCAGCCTCGCGCTTGATGCGCTTGTCGAAGTGATCCTCGGTCCGCTGGCAGGGATTGCCGTTGGCTGGCTCTCTGCCCGCGCGATGGACTGGTCGCAAGACAGGGGTTACATGCTCGAATCCGCCGGCGCCGTGGTCTTTCTCGTGACAGCATTTGCTGCATATCTTCTGGCTGACGCGGTTCATGGCAACGGGTTCATCGCCGCTTTCGTTGCCGGGATGGTTTTCGGCAACAGCTATCGGCACGAGATACATTTCATTTCCGAGTTCATGGACGGCGCGGGGCAGCTTCTGACCATGTCGGCATTTCTCGTTTTCGGGGCCTTCCTGTTGCCGGACGGGTTGGCTCACGCCGGGTCCTGGACAGTGCTTCTGGCGGTGCTTTTCCTCACGCTGGTGCGTATGGCACCGATTGTCCTGTCATTGACGGGCAGCGGGTTGAGCATGCGGGAGAAGCTTTTCCTGGGCTGGTTCGGGCCGCGTGGGCTGGCGTCGATCCTGTTCACGCTCCTGATCCTGGATCAGTTCGAGCTGCCGGAAGAAGACACGCTTCTGGCCTGTGTGTCTCTCACGGTCGCACTTTCGATCCTGCTGCATGGCATGTCGTCCGCCCCGCTTGCGCGGCGTATCGGGCTTGGCGATGTGAAGAGCCGATGAGCGGGAGGCCCGACGAGGCGCTTGCCGCGCGCATTCGCGACTGCCGCCTTTGTGCGGAGCAATTCGCCGCGACGAAGACGGCGCACGAGCCGCGGCCTGTCCCCTGGTTTGACAGTGCGGCGAAGCTCCTGATCGTGGGGCAGGCGCCCGGGATGCGCGTGCATGAAAGCGGGCTGCCGTTCAACGACCGTTCCGGCGACAGGCTGCGTGAGTGGCTCGGGCTGAACCGCGATCAATTCTATGACCGGAGCAAGGTCGCTATCGTGCCGATGGCCTTCTGCTTCCCCGGCTACACTCAGAGTGGAAGCGATCTGCCGCCGCCGCCGCGCTGTGCCGCCACGTGGCGCGCGCAGGTGATGGCGGCCTTGCCGGACGTAGAAACGACGGTTGTCATCGGCCAGTATGCGCAACGCTGGCATCTGGGGGATGTCGCGCGCAAGGCGGGGGTGACACAGACGGTGCGAAACTGGCGGGATTTCGCGCCCGGTATTTTCCCGATGCCGCACCCGTCCTGGCGGAACAATGCCGTCCTGCGGCGCAATCCTTGGATCGAGAAGGACCTGGTTCCGGCGCTGCGGGCGCGAGTTTCGGAGCTTCTTGACAGGCGCTAGAGCTTCAGCTTCGGTTGAAGTGGAATCTGCTTTATTCAGACAGGGTGAAACAAGTGGCTCTCAAACTCGAAATGCTGCGTTGTTTTCGTGCAGTTGCGCAGCATGGCTCACTCGCCAAGGCCGCCTCGGAGCTGGGTCGGACGCCCTCGGCCGTCTCGATGATGCTCAGCCAGTTCGAGGCGCATCTGGGCGCGCCGCTCTTCGAAGCGACGCGCAAATCGAAATTGAGCCAGCTCGGCCAGCAGGTCGAGGTGCTGGTGATCCGCGAGCTGGAGCGTTTCGAGGGAACAGTGGAGATGATCGAGGCCCTGGCGCATGCGGATATGGGCCTTGTGCGCTTGTCCGTTACGCCCTCGCTCGGGCAGACGTTCCTGCCGGGGGTTCTCGGGACATTCAGAACGCAACACCCCGATGTCGAGCTGCACTTGAGCGACAAGGATACCGCCGCTGTCCTCGCCGATATACGCAGCGGGCAGGCGGATATTGGCCTCGCCAGCAGCGGAGAAATCCCCGGCTTTCCGGCGCAGCGGCTTTTTTCGGATCCCTTCGGCGTGATCTGCCGGCATGACCACCCGCTTGCGCGCGATTGGGACAGCCTCACCTGGGTCGATCTGAGTTCGGAGGGTTTTATCGCCAACGGGCTTTGTGACCAGATCGATGACCCCGACTTTGTCTTGGTGCGGGACGGTGCGCGCTTTTACGTGCGCAACACGGCGTCTCTGCTCGGGATGGTCCAGGCCGGCATCGGGTATACGCTTCTGCCCGAGCGGGCGCTGCCGGAGTCCCTCGATATGCTGGTCTTCCTGCCGCTAAAGGACAGCGATGCGCGGCGCGATGTCTGGCTGATCACGCAGCCTGAGCATCTGATCTCGCCCGCGGCTCAGGCGATGTCGGATTGCATTTGCGACGAGGTGACCAGACTTCAGATTGGTTGAAAATGCCTTCAGCGCTTTGCGTTTGACTGATGTGGCGCGCGGGGCGAAGCTTGCCGCCGGATACTCAGATAACGATGACGCAACAACCGAGGAGCGAGCATGTCGGACGCGCAGAAGAATTTCATTGCAGGTGAGTGGCTTGACGGCCCCGAAACCATAGAGAATCGCAATCCTTCCGACATCAGCGATCTCGTGGGGCATTTTGCACAGGCGAGCGCGGCGCAACTTGATGACGCGATCGCGAGCGCGCAGGCAGCGCAGCGCCTTTGGGCGGATTATGGCCTCGAGCGCAAGCAGGCTGTGCTCATGAATATCGGGAATGAGCTTATTGCGCGGGCCGAGGAACTGGGCACGCTTCTGAGCCGTGAAGAAGGCAAGCCGCTGGCCGAGGGAAAGGGCGAGGTCTTCCGTGCGGGGCAGTTCTTTACCTACTACGCCGCCGAGGTCCTGCGCCAACTGGGCGAAAATGCGGACTCCGTGCGCGCGGGTGTCGAGATCGACGTGCGCCGCGAGCCCCTGGGCGTGGTGGCCATCATATCGCCATGGAACTTTCCGACGGCAACGGCGAGCTGGAAGATCGCGCCGGCGCTGGCCTATGGCAATGCCGTTGTCTGGAAGCCCGCGAATGCGACGCCAGCCTCTGCCGCGGCGCTCACCGAGATCATCAGCCGCCAGGACATCCCTGCCGGGCTGTTCAATCTCGTGATGGGACCGGGCGGGGAAGTAGGCCAGCGGCTCGTGGAGGACAAGCGGATCGGCGGCATCAGTTTCACAGGGTCGGTGCCCGTGGGCCGCGGCATCGCCCAGGCGGCCGTGGGCAATTTCACCAAGCTCCAGATGGAGATGGGCTCCAAGAATGCGCTCGCGGTGATGGACGATGCGGATCTCGATCTGGCGGTCACGCTTTCGCTGGGCGGGGCCTTCGGCGGAACGGGGCAGAAATGCACCGCCTCGTCGCGGCTCGTGGTGCATGAGGGCGTGCATGATGCTTTCGTCGAAAAGCTGATTGCAGGCGCGAAGGCGATGAAAGTGGGTCATGCGCTGGCCGAGGGCACCCAGATGGGCCCCGTGGTGAGTGCGCAACAGCTCAAGGAAAACCTCGAATACGTGGAGCTGGGGCGCAGCGAGGGCGCAGAGCTGGCTTGTGGGGGCGCGCGGCTGAACATGGAGCATGAAGGCCATTACATGTCGCCTGGCGTATTCGTCGGCACCACGAACCGGATGCGCATCAACCGCGAGGAGATGTTTGCGCCGCTCACCTGTGTCATCAAGGTCGGCAGCTATGATGAGGCGCTGAGCGTGGTGAACGACACCGACTTCGGCCTTACCTCCGGCATCGTCACGCAAAGCCTTGCGCGCGCGAGCCATTTCCGCCGCAACGCGCAGACCGGGGTCGTGACGGTGAACCTGCCGACGGCCGGGACTGATTATCATGTGCCCTTCGGCGGACGCGGCGAGAGCTCCTACGGCGTGCGCGAGCAGGGCCGCACCGCCGCCGAGTTCTACACCACGGTCAAGACCGCCTATATCGCGGCGGGGCAGCCTGCATGAGCTATCGCATCGATTGCCTTCAGTATGCGAACTGGTCGGAGAAGATCTTCCGCCAGATGCGCGAGGGCGGTGTCGATGCGGTTCACGTGACGATCGCTTATCACGAGAATTTTCGCGAAACCGTGCTCAATATCGAGCAGTGGAACCGCTGGTTCGAGCAATACCCCGAACTGATCTTTCAGGGGCATTGGGCGCGCGATGTGGAAAAGGCCCGCGAGAGCGGGCGCACGGCGATTTTCTTTGGCTTTCAGAATCCCTCGCCCATCGAGGACGACATCGGGCTGGTGGAGGTCCTGCACAAGCTCGGCGCGCGCTTCATGCAGCTGAGCTACAACAACCAATCCTTGCTGGCCACGGGCTGCTACGAAGACGAGGACCCCGGGATCACGCGGATGGGCCGGCAGGTCATCAAGGAGATGAACCGCGTCGGCCTCGTCATCGACATGAGCCACTCGGCGGATCGGTCCACGATCCAAGCCGCCGAGATATCCGAACGCCCCATCGCCATCACGCACGCCAACCTGCACGCTTGGCAGCCGGCTCTGCGCAACAAGCGAGACGATGTCGTCCGTGCGGTGGTCGAGACTGGCGGGATGATGGGCTTTTCGCTCTATCCCCACCACCTGAAGGACAAGGGCGATTGCTCCTTGCAATCCTTCTGCGAGATGGTCGCCCAGGCCGCAGAGAAATTCGGGGCGGATCACTTCGGAATCGGATCGGACCTGTGTCAGGATCAGCCCGACAGCGTGGTGGAATGGATGCGCGTGGGCCGGTGGTCGAAGGAAATCGACTATGGCGAAGGCTCCGCCTCCAGCCCCGGGTTTCCGCCCCAGCCCGGTTGGTTCCGTGACAACCGTGACTTCGGCAATATCGAAGCGGGTCTGCGCACCGTCGGTTTCTCTGAGAAAGAGGTCGCCGGGCTCATGGGGGATAACTGGCATCGGTTTTTCGCCGAGAATTTCGGACCGATGCAGGGGAGAGAGACATGAAAGAACCCCGGCTGAAAATGATCGCACGGCGCCCGCCAGAAGTGGTGGTCAGGTTGGCGCGGATGGGTTCATTTCATCAATCGCGCCTGTCTTTCATGAGAATCCTGCTGCGCAGGCTGAAGACGGAGAACTGGCGCTTCGAGCGGCGCAGATTCGATATCGACGAGAAGGGCGTGGGCGTGGCGGTCTACACGGCGCACGGACCGGAACGGAGCTACTCGCTCGTCGCCTTTGCCCATGACCTGCCGCCCGAGATGCGCTCGGACCGTGTGATCGCGACGGCGTGGGACACGACCTTCACGCTGTTTGACGGCATTCCGGGCGCGGCTGATATCGCGCGGTTGCGCGAAAATGTCCCCAAGCAGGAGGCGGGCCGCGTTTCCGAGCGCGAGCTGTCGGTGAGCCGCGCCAACCGCTCGGTGCGCCTTTGGGAGCATGTCGTGGAACGGCTGGCAGCGGGGCGGCAACCGGATGCTGAGAAAGTCGCCGAGGTGGGCTACCTCATGCGCACGACCGCCGTATATGGCTCGGGAAAGCTGGGCGCGGCGGATAGAGAGGCAACGCAAACGCGCCCAGAGTTCCAGG
Organism: Lentibacter sp.; assembly: GCA_041686165.1. GTDB lineage: Bacteria > Pseudomonadota > Alphaproteobacteria > Rhodobacterales > Rhodobacteraceae > Lentibacter. The sequence continues at coordinate 291 of JAWLEL010000060.1, read as the reverse complement.
CGCCGTTCCAGATCGAGATGCTGAGCGTCTATCTCACCCGCGCTTTCGTCATGGACCTCGTGGAGCACATGGCCCGGGCGCGGGGCTCAGAAGCCGCCGTGACGCTCGATCCGGAGCTGCGCAGGCGCTTCGGCATCGGCAATTCGACCGGGCTGGGCATGGCGCCGTTTCTCATCAACCATCCCATCCTGCTCAACAACTGGATTGTCGCGCGCGAGGAGGCGCTGGCGCGTGTGCGCTCCAAAAAGACAGCGGGGGTGGCGGCGTTCGACCACCTTCGGGACCTGGTGC